>CAYXAT010000035.1:0-1278 GCA_964462065.1 uncultured Clostridiaceae bacterium
TTCTTACCTTTTAGTCTTCCAGCCTTATTTTTTTGTCTCATTTAATATCTGTTGCCACACATCTAAATAAACTTTTTTTGCATCTGTATCTTCAAAATCCGGTATATTGCCCAATCTCCACAATGAAATACCTTTTAATCCGAACATTTTTATTAGTTTAAGTTTGGCATCTATGCTTCGAGAATCTTCATACCATATTATATTATCTGTACCGTCTACATCATTATAAAAATCAGTATAAGAGTTTTGGTATAAATCAGAATATTTAATAGTGACATCGTCTGCCAAAATTCTTTTTCTTATGGAATCATAATCCGGGGAATAAGGATATTTATTTATCACCTTTCCATCCTTTACTTTCCATTGTACCGAATCAAAAGAAAATTGTACTAATATTTTATCCGGTTGTTGAACCCCGGTATCTTTATCGGTAATATGCTTTAATGCCCAATATATTTGATCAATGGGAGTAAGCGGAGTCAAAGTATAGCCCATTTCCATTTCTGCTTCCGTCAGCTGTTTGGCATAATAGTCATGTGCCATCAGTATGACTTTGTCCGCTATTTCGCCGACAGTTTTAAAATCATAACCATCAAAATATGCGTGCCCCGGCTGCATTACAGGGTGTAAAGCCACATATAATCTCTTATCACTCTTATCCAGTTTCTCTTTTAATTCGATTAAAAACTTATTGAATGAATTCTTGGAATTATCCCCACGCAAGTTTTCAAAATCAATTACCACTCCGTCAAATTCAGCAGTAAAACCGTCTTTTTGTATAAGATTCACTTGTTCGACGATGTTATCAATTACTTCTTTCCTCACTTCAGGCTCGGTTATAATATGTTCCGCTAAAAGTACTCCACCGGGTACCTTTTCATCCCTTGCAAATACCATCATCATAGTATTTGTGTTATTCTTCTTCGCAATATCCATTGGTTCAAAAAAGCCTGTAGGTATTGCAAATTCATTATTATTTATTCTCGTTGTGTTCAATATTACTTTATCTTGGTTATATTCCAGGCGACTCCATCCAAAGCCCACCGAATTTAAGGATTTAATCATATCAGATTGATTTGACGATTTTATTGCATAAAATCCATGAATATCCTCTATCTTGGAATTCAACCTTTCATACATCCTAACAATCATTGCCGCGGCTTCTTCCCTTTTTGCATTATCCAAGGGTTTAAACAAATCGTTGCCAACACCGCTTATTATGCCAAAGTCTTTTGCTAATGTTATATATCCTTCGTTCCGGCTTACATCAGAAAAAGA
>CAYXAT010000035.1:1378-11150 GCA_964462065.1 uncultured Clostridiaceae bacterium
ATGGCACCATTATCCAAGGCTGACTCTATATAAGGGAAATACCATCTATCCTTGTCCAAATTATCCGCAAAGCTGCCTTCATCGGGATATGATAAATCCCAATTCATAAGCTTTACTAAAAAAGCAGCAAGTTCGTTTCTTTTTATAGTTAACCCCAAACCGAACTCGTTATTACCAATGCCATCAGTAATGCCGAGGGAACGCAATCTGTATATGGATTCTTCAGCCCAGTGCCCCGAGAGAACATCAGTAAAAAGTAAGTCTTCATTTACTTCTCCGGATAAAGTGCCGAAAGAAAGCACTGCTGCGAATATTGATATAATCATTAATATTACATATTTATTCTTCTTAATTCCGTCCATTATAATCGACCCCTCTTTATTTTATGCTTGGTTTTTTAACTCATCTAGAACCCGCAGCAAATCTTCGGTAAAAATATCATCCCCGGGTATGCAATCATTTTCAAACATCATGCATAAAAAGTTCAGTTTATCATCCTCTTTATGAAATACAAGATATCGTGAATTGGGATAATCAGGCATAACCCAATTATCCTCGGTTATATACATGCCGCCGGCAAACATAATTTTCTCCGGCGATTCGGCCAGTATTTCATAGTTCATTTGATAAATATCAAGTATCATTCCTTCTATATCCATGTAAGTGTATGCATAACCCAGATTTTCCACCCTCCAGTTAATATAATCGTAGTCAGGGAATTCCCCTCTGTACATTTCAAACATCCTTTTAGTTTCCTCTTTAGCCGCCGACAGTACTTCCTCCGGCACATCTATGCCTTCTCTTACAATGCCCACAACATCAGGTAATTCATTTGTCGAGCCGCTTTCCCCGCCATTCGTGGCGGTACACCCGACGAATAGAATTGCTAAAGCTATGGCAATCAATATGTACATTGTTTTTAGTAACTTTCTCATAACTATCACCGCCTTTCAGATAATATATTTATCGTTTATTGCATGTAGCTATAATTTTATAAAAAGATAAGCATAAACCCTTACTATATATTTTAACATAATTTAATAAGAATCTGGGACATAAGGAATAATGATAATTCTGGAAGTTGTAAAGAGTGTAAAATTATTGTTCCGTTTTACATTCATAAGGCTCTTTATCGAATCTGATTCCCTTAAAAATGGGGTGTCTCATAGAACCTGAAGAAGTTTTCATCATATATTTCACTTTGCATACCAATTCAGGTTTTATCCATATTGCTTCTTCATCACTTTTAGATAAATCTTTAAAAGGAGATTGAGGTAATTTCTCAGTTTTAGATATGATACTAAAATCCTTAGACGAAACACCTAAGGTAACGTGACCCATATTGATGAGATTACCATCATCGAATTGCCCTAGAACGATACTTATCACATTGTTTTCTTTTTGTATATACCCACATATTACGAAATCCTCATCCTGCAAATTTTTAATCTTAATCCAGTCTTTGGTGCGTTTATCAAAATAGTATCTGCTGTCCTTTCTTTTAGCGACAATTCCCTCTAGGTCTTGTTCCTCCGTTAAGCGGTAAAATTCTATACCCTTCTTTTCGATAAAGCGGGAAATAGCCAGCCGTTCGCTTTCTTCAATAATAGATTCCAAAAGCTTCTTCCGTTTCGCCAAAGACATGGATGTTAATTCTTTGTCCTTCAGATATAGAATATCGAATGCAATATATGTGGCGGGGTATTTGGATGAGCGTAAACGTATTTTAAATTCATTGCTCGTCAATGAGCGCCTTTGAATTTCAAAAAAGTTTGGCTTTCCATCTATCAAGATGATTAACTCACCATCTAATATACATCGCTCTTTAACTTGCAAATGAATGTTTGATAATTCCGGAACCTTTTTCAGCATTTTCAAGTTCCGCTTATTTCGTAAATCTGTCCCCTGCTTTGGATCCAGATATGCAATGCAGCGTTCCCCATCTAATTTCAATTCATATATATATTCATCGCTGTCAAAAGCTTTTGCCATTGCCCCTATCAACATGGGCTTTATAACTTTTTCTTCATATATATCCATTATGCTTCTTTTACCTTTTTGTCAGGCTTGTTTTTTGCATTATCTATGCTTGCCTTTAAAGCATCCATTAGATTTATAACATTACCCGCGCTTTCCGGTTCCGCATTTACTACTTCTTTACCGGCAATTTTATCTTCGATAAGTTTGCGTAGTTTTATCTGATATTCGTCAGTATATTCTTCGGGATTAAAGGGCGTATCCATTGAATTTATCAGTGTTTTTGCCATTGTTAGCTCCGAGTCCTCTATTTCAGGTTTTTTATATGACTTAGGAATCTCCTTTATATCTTCCTCATAAAACATAGTCACTATTAAAATACAATCATCTCTCGGAATTATAGACATAAGCGTTTCCTTGGTGCCAAATACTGTTTTTCCTATGGCTATTTTTTGTTCATCCATAAGAGCTTTTCTCAACAGTTCAAAGGCCTTTTCCCCTCCCGCTTCGGGTATCACCTGATAAGCCTTATTGTAATAAACCGGTGATATTTGGTTGAGTTGTGCGAAATGCAGTATTTGAATGGACCTTTCTTTCTCTGTTTTTATCTTTTCAAATTCCTCATCAGTGACTACCACATATTGTTCCTTTTCATACTCATATCCCTTGATTATATCTTTAGAATTTATTTCTTCACCGCAATGACCGCAAACCTTTTTGTATCTGATTCTTCTGTGATCCTTGCTGTGCAATTGGTTGAAGCGAATATCATTATCTTGTGTTGCTGTATATAGCGATACCGGAATTGCAACAAGCCCGAAAGAGATTACCGTTTTTTGTGCAACCGCCATTTAAAACACCTCCGTTACAGTATTATTACCGTAAAGAAGAGTAAAAATGAGTTCGAATCTCTCTAACAACATCAATAAAAAAGCCAGGCCTTTCATAGCCTGGTTCTTTCAGACAATTATGGTGCGCCCGGCGAGATTCGAACTCACGGCCTTCTGATTCGTAGTCAGGCACTCTATCCAGCTGAGCTACGGGCGCATTATTTTTCTTTTAAACATAGTTATCTTATCACAATGATTTACGAAAATCAAACATCAAAATTTTTGAATTATTGCTTAATTAACAGAAAAAACAATACATAACAGTTTGTACTTTATATAGTATTTTTACTTAAACGCTCTTTTAAAATGTAATAATCCCCAATTTCATCTCATATTTTATTATCAGTATTCCAAGCATGCTTTAAATAAAATACTTAAAGAATTGCTGTGGTTAGGGTTTCAGGTTTTTACCCAAGAAACACAAAATTAAACAAATTCTATAATAGGGGGAATTATATGAAAAAAACAACAAAATTATTGCTTTGTCTAATACTTTCTTTTATTTTGATCAATCCATTGTCTTTATTAGCCGCAGTTACTGATATTCAAAGAAATTGGGCTGAAAAAGAAATAAATGTTGTGTTGGAAGAAGGGCTCTTTACCGGGTATCCTGACGGTACCTTTAAACCGGATAGTCCGATTGCCCAATCAGAATTTTTTGCGATTGTAAACAGAGGCTTCGGGTTTAGTAAAATGGCAGAGCAAAAACCCATAGCAGGCTCGACAAGTCAATGGTATACTGACGAATACTCTAAAGCAGAGGCTCAAGGTTATCTTAACTTGCTGAAAACAGATATGATTAAACCGAACGAACCGATAAATAGACAAGAAGTTGGCGCTATTTTAGCCGATGTATTAAAACTTAACCCCGATTTAAACGCTGCAGAAAAGTTTAGCGATTCAATGCAAATTGAAGCTTGGGCAAAAGGATTAATCGGTGCCTTTGCTTCGAATGGCTATATTAAAGGTTATTTGGATAACACCTACAGACCTCACTCAAATATTACCAGAGCTGAAGCCGCGACAATGATAAACAGAGTCATCGGGAAACTTTTTAATAAACCCGGGACTTACGGATATGAAGGGAAAACTGAGATAATTAAGGGTAATGTCACTGTCAATGTATCCGGTATCACTTTAAAAAACACTGTAATAGAGGGAAACCTTTTCATAACAGAAGGAGTTGAAAGCGGAACAGTTGTTTTGGACCGTGTGTCTGTAAACGGTACAACAACTATCAGCGGTGGCGGAAAAGGTATCTATGTAAAGAATTCAAAACTCAATAAAACTATTGTAAGCAGACGCGATAACATCCAAATCTTCTTAATTGCCCAAGGTAATTCAAATATCAAAGAGATAGAATTGCAATCAACAGCAAAATTAGATGAAGAAAATTTGGGAGGGGAAGGTTTCACTGATATACTTATTTCTCCAATCCTAAAGGCGGATATAGAGCTTTCAGGAGATTTTAACATTGTAAATATTATAAAAGGCTCACCTAATGTATATATCAAAAAAGGTATAATAAAACATCTTGAGAATAACAGCAAAGATACAAATATTACTGCCGATAAATCTGTCAAAATCGACACCCTGACCGTCAACCAATCCTTGAAAATGATTGGTAAATGTGCTGTCAATAGTGCGAATATTACCCATGATGATGTCTTTATCGAGGCGAATCCTGTAATTGTAAACATTCTTAAAGGTCTAAAAAATGTGGTTTGCGAGGCACTAAAACCTGTAAAAAAGGTTTCGGGTGGCAGCGGAGGCGGTGGCGGCGGTTCGAGCGGAGGTAGTTCAGGGGGTTCCGGGGGTAGCCAAACGACTATAACTGTTATGAGTGTAAGTACCATTAAAGATCTTTATGTGGACTACGATACAAGCAGATCTGCTATTAATCTACCGAATAAAGTAACCGTAACCCTTAGTGACGGGACTTCCCCGAAAGTAAATGCTATATGGGATAACGGAACGCCCAAATACGACGGCACCACTCCGGGAGAATATACATTTACCGGAACCTTGGGCAACCTGCCAACCGGAGTAAGCAATACGAAAAATTATAAGGCTTCTGCAACTGTAATCGTCAAAGAACCTGAATTTATTGAAATCTATTTAACAGGCATAGAATTCTTATCGGATATTACGGTATCTAAAGGTACTCCCCTGTCAGTTGTAAAGACCGTTTATTTACCGGAAGAAGTAAATATATCCTTAAGTGATAATAATAATTTATATGTTTCCGTTGAATGGGATGATGCATCTCCTACCTACGATCAAGAAGAGGAAGCAATATATGTTTTTTCCGGTGATTTAGAGTTGCCTAACGAAATCACAAATCCGCAAAACTTTATTGCCGAAGTCAGGATTATTGTAGGTGACCCGATTGTATCTGAAGCCACAATAGATCATGTATATAGTCTGCTTGATATAGCGGTGCCATTCGGTATAAAAATAGCTGATATAGAACTGCCCGAATGGGTTATTGTAGTGCTGAATGATGGAAGGGAAGTTTATATAGATATAGACTGGAATAATGTAACACCTGAATATGACGGTGAAATACCGGGTGATTATACTTTCTCCGGGATGCTGAATCTGCCCCAAGGTATCACAAATCCTGATAACTTGTTCGCTTCCGTCATCGTCACTGTTATGAAAAAAGAGTCTTCAAGGACAGTAATAGAAATAGATCCTCTGCGTGATTTTGTTGTAGATATAGGCACAGGCATCAATGAATTGCAAATCCGCGAATTTGTTGATGTTACTCTTAGTGATGGCAGTAGTTTAGGAATGCAGGCCATCTGGGATAATGGCAGCCCTGAATACGATGGAAATGTTTTGGGCAAGTATTTCTTTACCGGAACTCTAACAATGATTGATGATATCGAAAACCCGGATAATATTGAAGCTAAGATAACTGTGGTCGTATGTAATCTATTCCCAACCGGAAATACTCTATATGAATTTGACAGTTTGAATGAGGTGTATGATTCCGAAACTGCTCATGTCGCATTGGATGAAGATAACAAAATCTCAGGTACCGCATCAATAAAACTATCAGCCAAAGAACCCTTTTCATTTGATGCTGAAATTGATGGAGAAACTATAAAAAGATCCTCATATACTTTAACTGCATACGGTAAATCTTTGGATACCGTAGAGAGCTTCGAATTCAATCTCTATGTTCCTGAACCTGAAGAGGTGGAGTATTTTGTAATAAAATTCTATACAGATGAAGACCACTGCATTTTCTATGAAAACGGTATAGGCAATTATGAGTTAGAAAAAGGCTGGAACAAGGTATTTAGAATTAAGAATGATTTTGTGTTTAAAAACACTTCCGGCAAAACCTCATCTACAAAAGAATTAAATAGCTTCAGTGCTTTTAATACTTCACCGGAACAACAAAGACTTCAAGAGAATATGAATGCGCTTAATGACTTTTTAAGAACCCGGAGGGAGCTCCAACCGAAACAATCTATAAAACCTATGTCAATAATGGAGGCTACCGATAATTCATGGGATAACATAACCGCTATGGAGATATTTGTGGTTTACAATTACGGTGGCTCGCCCGTTGTAAACATTGATAAGGTCGGATGTAATACGGTGGGGGTATCACAGATGCTTTTTACCTTTGATGACGGATGGTATGATGTTTTGGAACATGGCAAACCTATCCTGGATGAGAAGGATTTTAAGGCCACTGTATGGGCCAACTATGAATTCGCATTGGTAGATGCCCATAGCGATAAAGATGAGAGACTATGGTATATGAATGAAGAAGAACTCAATAGTATATACAGTGATGGATGGGATATAGGGAATCATACTTATTCACACCCTGATGATATAGAGTATATGATTTATGATGATTTGAAATGGGAATACGAGGAGAATCAGAAATGGATATTATCAAATGGTTGGATTAGTGGAGCCTATCATGTTTGCTACCCTATGGGCAAATATAATGAACTTCTATTTGAAATTTTGGATGAACTGCATGTGTTGACGGGCAGAACAACCGAATATGGGATTCAGGCCTTGCCTGTATCTGATTTATATAAACTAAAGTGTATTTACGTAGGTAGGGATACTCCTCTTGATGGAATTAAAAGCCAGGTTGACAGGGCTGTTTCTACCGGTTCATCCATATTTTTTATGTTGCACCGCGTTGAGCCTGAACCGGAACCAAAACCGGAAATGCTAAATGAAAGTGAAGATGACTACGGTGAAATGGCAGTATCTACTGCTGACCTTGAGGATTTGGTTAATTATATCGACAATTATGTAAAGCAGAATAAAGCTGAGGTAGTTACAATTAGTGAGTGGTATAAAGCATATGAGGAAATGTATTTAAAACAATAATTGTTAAGGGGTGTTGGGGATAATCACAACCTCATCCAGACAGTATCGTCCATCATCCCTTCTTCCTTCTATTGCAATATCAATAGCCGGTTCCCCGGTTTCGGGATTAATAATCGCAATACATATATTATATACACCCGGTTTTAGATTAGATGGAATCGTGATCGCAGATAAAAGATGTTTTCGCCCCGGAAGCCAAGTTCGTATATCCTCCGGTAGATTCGTTTTGAATATTATATTCGAATCTTTACCGGAAAAGGATATTTCCAATGGCCATGAATAGTAAAACGGCGCCACTCCTTTATTCTCCCACAACATCCTTATATCCAGCTTCTCCTCCGCCTTCACTTTACCTTTATGTCTGAATGATTCAAGCACAAGCCTATAGCCCATGGTTTTAAGCACTGTATCATAGTTCTTCTGCAATTCGAACCCGGAGTTATAGTATGCCGGGCATGACGGTCCCAACCAACTTGTATGACATTCTTTCACCTGTTTCAAGGTTGTTTTTATATTTTCTTTATCAAAGCATGCTATTCCGGGGGGATTAGCTATCTCTCCACCGGAGGGAGCATACAGCCAATAGTCCGGCATTGATTCCTGTTCCTTACCCGCCAAATAATCATAATACCCTTTATTTGCGCCCTCAACAAAATAACCAGTCTGTTGAATATCACCAAAAGAATCGTTATACAGCCCTATTTTGTTTTCCTTAACACTGCCGAAGGGTCTGCGTATCACCAGATGTTTGTTGGTAAAAAATCTGACGTAATGCCCGATATATCTATTGCAGATATCTACTTCCGGAAAAGGAACATAAACATCCGGACCTTGTTTTGTATGCCATTCACCCCAATGACCAATGCTTCCTAAGGCAATTATCGGGACCAGAGGGTTATTATTATATCGTTCCGCGATTGCTTTTATCAGTTTCTCATGATATTTTATTAGTATTTCATTGCTATAGTTTGGGCTGAAGCCTTTGCCGTAATCTAAGTCATATTTGGTACCATCCCCACCTATTTCTTTAAAAAGCCAGTCCGGGATATCGATATGATTATCCTTTGTAGGGAAATCCATGTTTAACCTCAGTATTATACTGATATCATTTTCACGCCAATATTTAAAGTTATACTTTTCTTCAAAGTCTATAAAGGAATATTCTCCTTTAACAGGCTCTAATTCACGCCATGTTGTATTGATATACACTAAGTGATGGGGCTGCTCATAGGGTCCTCCATCGGCACTTGGAGCCCAGCCCATAAAAGGGTTGTTAAGTACCATATCCGATTCAATAGGATAATATATTTCCCCCGTTGCAAGTATCCCCGCCGCATGAACAGCCAATAGCGGCAATATAATTAGGAATCCGATTATAATGATTATTAATCTGCTATGCTTATATATCATAACTTCAACTCCCAATTCTTTAATGTTTTCTCTGCTTAATAGTATATTTTAAACATGTTTTGATTATTATACCTTATATAGGTATTTCTTGTATAACTCCTATGTTCAAAAACTTATTGCAATGGTATCGCGCTGTAAGCTTAAAATACCTAATAGATATCCTATGGAAAACAGCTTAAAACAATGCATGATATCATTAAAATTTGATGTTCTAAAAACAGCTTAAAACACATATTTTAAAAAAGTAAGAATTTAATCAGCTTGGACTTTATAGAAAAATAGAAGAGGTAGCATATGAATATTTTAATAACCGGTGGGTACGGATTTATTGGCTCACATGTTGCTGAGGAGTTCTACAAGGAAGGTCACCATATCTTCATTATCGATAATTTGACTTCCGGCAATCCTAAAAATATCAGATTCAAACATACTTTTTTTAAACAGGATATAGAAGAACAAAGATGCCGTGAAATTTTTAAAAGCTTTAAATTTGATATAGTCATACATCTTGCCGCCCAAATCGACGTAGCAACTTCTATTAAAGACCCTTTTAAAGATACAAGTTCAAACATACTTGGTTTAACTAATATGCTTCAGCTTTCAACAGAATATGGTGTAAAGAAGTTTGTTTTTGCCTCCTCAGCCGCAGTTTACGGAGATAATAATGATATACCTTTAAAAGAAGAGTATAATTTGGAACCGCTATCCCCTTATGGGATGAGCAAATCAACCGGCGAATTCTACTGTGAAAAATGGAGCGATTTATTTGGTTTAAATGTTCTATGTCTAAGGTTTTCCAATGTGTATGGACCCAGACAAGGTATGTTGGGAGAAGGGGGCGTAATCTCAATTTTTATTGAAAGAACAGTCCGTGGAAAAGAATTGTTTGTATTTGGAGATGGGAGCCAAACAAGAGACTTTATCTATGTTAAAGATGTTGCTGACGCCATATATAAATCCGTTATAAATAATCTTAAGGGGACTTTTAATTTATCGACAAATACCGAAAGCAGTATCACTGAATTGATAAGTACACTTATGTCTTTGCATCCTATTAAAGAAATCTGCTATAAAGAAAGAAGAAAAGGTGATATAAAAAATTCTCGCCTTGATAATGCCAA
>CAYXAT010000035.1:11250-14908 GCA_964462065.1 uncultured Clostridiaceae bacterium
CTTTGGATTACAAAGTCATTTATATTATCCTATCAGGTGTTCTATATGGGCTGAATCAAGCAATAGTATCATCCCTTTTATCCTGCCTTTTATGTATTTATTTGTATGCAGAAAAAGGAAGGAGCCTCATCTCTATTATCAGCGACACAGGCAGCTTGCTTCAGCTATCTTTTTATATTCTTATAGCTTTAATCCTCGGTTATATAATTGATACAAAGAATAACCAATTAAAGGATAAGGATACTGAAATATGCTCGGTTAATGAAGAATTATCATATCTCAATGAAATACATGAAACCACCTTAAAAGTTCAAGGTGAGCTATACGACCAAATAGTATATAACCGAGAAAGCTACGGTAAAATCTATACCGTCATGTCCAAACTAAACTCTCAAAGCCCGCAGGAAGTATTGAACAAGGCGATATCCGTACTGGAAGAGATGATGAATACTAATAATGTTTCTATATATGCTGTTCTTGACGATACCGCCATATTAACCTCAAAGTCAGATATAAAAGATTTTTTTATCCCTAAAAGCTTTAACATTAAAGAAAGAGAGGATATATGCAAGGTTATCGAAACAAATGATATTTATATTAATTATAAATGGATACCCTTTTTGCCTATAATGGTCGCCCCGATAACAAACCAAGGGAATGTCATTGCTGTAGCATGTATTAATAGTATTGCTTTTGAAAATATTTCATTACATAGACAGAATATGCTAAAAATTATCACAAATATAATATCCCTTGCCTATACTAATGCCTGCAAAAGTGTGGATAACTCACAAAGCATATATGCAAATTACTTGGCAGCAACAACTAATAATGATAGTTTCGTATCCCAAAAATCACTGGGTAAAAGATAAAAGCCATATCTTTAATAGAAATTGCGGAGGTTTATCAATGGTACTTTTATTTACTATCTATATCTCAATAAGCTTTTTATCCTTTAGGTATTGGTTCAATAGGGATAGGCAAGAAAGTATTTATTTGCTTTCGTTAATCGTCTTTCTCCCGGTTATAGGTTATCTATTCTTTTTTATCCCCCGATTAAAGAACGTTTTTATCAGTGTGAACAATAGAAATGAAAATATTTATCGAGTTCCCAACGAAATAGCACCATCAAAGGAAATAATGAAAGGATTGGACGAGTCAGTTGCATTGAATTTAATACCTTTTGAAGATACATTGTATATAAATAAAGAGAGTATAAAAAGGGCTGCCATCTTAGACTTATTAAAGAATGATATGGGTAAGCTTTCACCTCTTTTAGGAACAGCTTTGAGCGATAAAGATACAGAAACATCACATTATGCTGCAGTTGGTATAGTTGAAATAAAGAATAAACTTATGAAAGAACTGCACGAGTACAAGGCTAATTATGATGCGACCAAAGATGAAAGTTCATTAATCTCTTATGCCTATGCTTTAAAAAAATATCTTGGTTGCGGATACTGGGAAGAGGCCAACAAAGAAAATTTAATGAATGTGTACCAAATTATACTGGATAAACTACTGAGTTCTTACGAAGGAGAAGAGGATTTTTATATTGATCGCATAAACTATGAAATTGAACAAAAAAACTTCTACAAAGCCGGTATATACTGCAAAAGATTTCGTATCGCCCATAAAGAAAGTGAGAAACCCTACCTAATGTATTTAAAATTATACTACACCGCAGGCGATATGAAAAATTTTAGCCATGTGTTAAATGCTTTGAAACGTTCAGAAATAGCTATATCATTTGATACCTGGGATATAGCGAAATTCTGGATGGAAGGTCAGGTACAAATCTAATAACCGCGATTATTAAATAATAAACGACTGTATAACAGAGAGGTGATAGAATTGCCGAAAGA
This sequence comes from uncultured Clostridiaceae bacterium, assembly GCA_964462065.1. Lineage (GTDB taxonomy): Bacteria > Bacillota > Clostridia > Lutisporales > Lutisporaceae > JAAYKT01. The sequence goes on from CAYXAT010000035.1 coordinate 13,116, forward strand.
TAAGCCCTTAAAAATATGCATAATCGCGGAAGGCTGTTATCCTTACGTAACAGGGGGTGTCTCCGGCTGGGTTCAAATGCTTATAACCTGGTTAAATAATTATAGTTTTGTTATTTATGCTATCGGTTCCAAAGAAAAAAGCAAGGGGAAGTTTAGTTATAAAATCCCCGAAAATGTAGTTGAGATTAAGGAAATATTCTTAGACGAAACACCTATCAAAAAAGTGGATTGGGGAAAACGAATCGGATTATCCAAATATCAAAGAAATGCTTGGAGGAACTTGCTAACCGGTGAAAAAGCCGATTGGGAGGTTCTGTTTACTTTTTTTAAAGATAATAAACTATACAATGTGCATAGCTTTATGGCAAGCAAAGACTTCTTTGATATTTTGCATACTGCTTACAATGAAAAGTATTCCCGCCTTCCTTTCACGGAGTATTACTGGACGGTAATTTCCATGCTTCTTCCATTACTTTTTGTTATCAATCAAACGGTACCACCGGCAGATATCTATCATAGTGTATCTGCAGGCTACGCAGGAGTTGCCGGAAGTTTGGGAAAGTGTCTTTACGATAAACCGTTTATAATGACAGAACACGGTATCTACACCAGGGAAAGAGAAGAGGAAATAATTAAATCCAATTGGGTTAAGGGAGATTTCAAAAATATTTGGATAGATCATTTTCATTATCTGTCAAAATGTGCTTATGATCATGCTGATAAGGTTATTACGTTATTTGATAGAAATAAAAAAATACAAATAGATTTAGGTTGTGAAAAAGAAAAAATCAAAGTTATCCCAAACGGTATTGAATTAACCCGCTACAACAATTTACCAAAGAAAAACTCTAGCGACGGCTATATAAATATAGGAGCTGTTGTAAGAGTTGTGCCTATCAAGGATATAAAGACTATGATTCAGGGATTTGCCGTGGCTAAAAAAAAGTATGAAAAAATTAAACTTTACATAATGGGTCCCTTTGAAGAAGATATGGATTACTTCAATGAATGTAAACAAATGATTGAGAGTCTTTCCGTAAAGGATATTCATTTTACCGGCAGGATTGATATTACAGATTATATCGGCCAAATGGATATTTTATTGTTGAGCAGTATCAGCGAGGGGCAACCTTTGGCTGTTTTAGAAGGAATGGCAAGCAGCAAGCCGTTTATTGCTACAGACGTCGGGGATTGCAAAGAATTATTACAGGGCATTGGTGATGATTACGGTTCTGCCGGTATAGTTATTCCGGTAATGGAATTTGAAAAACTAGGCCAAGCGATTGTAAAGCTATGTAAGGATAAAGAACTTAGAACCCAAATGGGGAAAAGCGCCCTAAATCGAGTAACAAAATTATATTCCAAGGAAAAACTTATTACCGCTTACGAGCATATTTATAACCATTACGGAGGTTGAACTTATGGCAGGTATAGGGTTTGAGTTGAAAAGTTTGTTTAAAGGAAAGGGTCTTATTAATTATTCCAAAGCATGTACATTTTCAATACTGATTACCGTAGGACCCACCTTGCTCTGTATACTTATGATGGTTATATTACTCCAGCTTATGTTTATTTGGGATTTGCCTCTTGTTCATAGAGAATTATTTATGGCTTCCGTAATGTATTCATTTATCTTTTCTATGATGCTAACAGGAGGATTTTCTATGATTTTGTCTCGTTATGTATCGGATAAAATATATAAAAAGGAAACAAAGGATATTCTGCCTTCTTTAAAAGGCGCCATTATAATTATTGTTATAATGAGCGGGCTTTTAGGCATCCTATTTTATAGC
>CAYXAT010000036.1:0-14757 GCA_964462065.1 uncultured Clostridiaceae bacterium
AATCCCTTTCTTTATTAGTTTAAAAAAAACACCAAGCCTCAATACTCAGTGTTTATAGTTCAAAAAGTGGTGCGCCATCAGGGATTCGAACCCGGGACCCATTGATTAAGAGTCAATTGCTCTACCAACTGAGCTAATGGCGCGTTTTATGTGACATTAAATCGACTTCTTAATTATACAAAAATAAAAATCGGATGTCAACTTTTCGAATTATTGTTACTCCGCTTCGAAATATACCTCTATACGCTGAAAGCCCAGGTCTTTAAGGGTGCTTTCCAAATACATCTTTAAATTATTATCCGCTTCCCGTAAAAAACCTTTTTCTATCAGACTATTTTCCACATTGCTTTTTTCCGATGCAATTTGTTCAATAACATCCTTAAAACTCAGCTTATTAAATAAGGAGCTTTTTTCATCATAAACGTATAAACTGTTTTCATCTATAACATGATCAAGGATTTTAGTATTCTTTATTATGAGTTTGATTTCCTCATCATCATTTGAAACTATCCTTATGCTGCCGGCCTCAATACCGGCTTTTATATACCCATCATATTTAACTAAAAATGATTTTTGCGTAAAGGGTATATCGAATTCCTTTAATTTTTTATTGTTCTTATAAACCACAACATCACTGTAATAATATTTCATAGTTGAAAGTTCCGAGATTTTCTCCATCTTATCAAATATAATACTTGTATCCACTTCAATATGTTCTTTCATAACAGGCGCGCTATGCCTTTTCCCTGCAACAATAACACCTAATATAGATAAGGTTAATATTATTAAAAGAATCAATACTATAACTGTTTTTGAAGCTTTTATTTTCTTTATATCCATATTTATAAACCCCTTTACATACTGATCTCTTTATTCAATACCGTCTATATACCAAAATTTTTCTAATAAATAAATATCATTTAAAGCAGATGCGATGTTAATCAACAATAATTATCAGCTAAAAACTATTAGAAGTGCGCCTTTATTCAATAATAAATTAATATTAATAAGTATTCAACATTTTTTGCTTTTAACATTCAAATACTTAAAGCTGAAGAATATTAACTCTTCAGCTTTAATAGCTAAACGCTGATTCATCATTTTTATAAATATACTCTTATCATATCGTCAGTTATTTGCATGTCTGCTACCTAACCTCGTAACCGCAATATGGACAATATCTATAATCTCCCTTTATTTCCTTACCGCAATGATTGCATTTATATATTACGGAATGATTGGTTCCCTTTTCAATTGGTTTTAAGTCCCAATATGAAATTTCTATATCTTCACCATTCTCTATAAATTTGCCTTTATCTTTGGGAATTTCATATGTTGAATTGCAACCGTTACAAATTAAGTAATATCTCTCGCCCCATTTAAAAAGAGGTATAAAAAAGAAGTGGAAAAAATTATAGGTTTTTATAAGCTTACCGCCAAGCCTTTTGTCACATTCCCTGCATTGTATTTTTGCTGAATCCGTTATTTCTTTTTCCTTACTTTGCACCCCAAGTATTCCGATAAAAAACATATTTTCCTCCTAAAGACTTAAAAGAGTTTTTGAAGCACCCATACGTGCGCAAAATGCAAAAACACTTACAGATAGTATTCTATTTTTTTATCTTTTTTCCTTTTCATTTTTACGAACCCTTTAAATTTTTACTATATCATCAAGTTCAGAAATGCAACCAAAAGGGGCGATTGTTCGCCCCCATTGTCTTAGTATATCTTTTGTATAAGGAGTTTGTGGTACCTAACGATTGCTTGATTAAGATCCCGGCTTGCGGTCATGATTTCTACATCTGATAAATCGTTCTTATCATCTATCAGCTTTATTAAAACAGATCTCAATTCTTCAATGTCATCCAATAATAATTCCAACTCTGTCATTATAACACCTCCGGATAAAAGGTATTAAATAGTGTAGCCATTTTTTCCCGCATTATCCATCGTCACTCCTTTACTATGTTATAATATTTATGAAACTTAATTTCATTTTAGCAAATAGTTATGACATAATAAGACATATTTCTAAAATATATTATATATTTAGACAAACTTCCAAAAAAAGAATTAAATCTCAATTGTAGTATGCGAAATCTCAAAATATATATAATAAAAATCGGAAGGAGAACTTAAAATGAAAGAAATTCATACAAGGAGAAGTATAAGAAAATATGAGGATAAACCGATATCCGAAGATATGATTTATCGAATATTAAGAGCTGCTATGTATGCACCTTCGGCGGGAAATGAACGACCGTGGCATTTCATTGTTATTAAAGACAGGGGAATGCTGAATGAGATTCCAAAGTTTCACCCTCATACGCAAATGTTGCCCGAAGCACCTTTGGCAATAGTACCCTGTTGTGATACTACTGATTTAAAATATAACGGTGCTTTCTGGATACAAGACATGGCTGCTGCCATTCAAAACATACTATTAGAGTCGAAGCACTTAGGATTGGGTAGCTGCTGGTGCGGTGTATACGCAAGAGAAGAATTGGTTAAGCCGATTAAAGGATTATTAAAAATTCCCGAACATGTAATCCCGGTGGCAGTAATTGCCATAGGCTATCCCGGTGAAGAGAGGGAAGTTAGGGAAAGATACAAAGAAGACAGGGTACATTACGAAAACTGGTAAAAATCCGATGGATATATACCTCGGGAATCATATTGCATATACTTACATATTAAAAAAGAGTAAGAAGGAAAAAGTAATGAAAGAGATTGAAACGCTGCGTGACGAGATAGATTTAATAGATGATAAAATGGTACAGCTTTTTGAAAAAAGAGTAGAGCTTGCAATAAGAATCGGAGCCATAAAAAGAAAAAATTCAATTGAGATAACCGATTCCGAAAGAGAAAAAGATATAATGAAAATGGTTGTTGCAAGGTTGAAAAATAAAGATTTTTCGGTTGAAACAGAAGAACTTTTTAAAAATATAATAAAACTGAGCAAAAAGGTGCAACAGAAAATGGCGGATAAAGTATTATAAAAAACTACAAAATAACGAGAATGTAAGCGATACACGTACTATACAGGTATAGATTCAACAAAATAGCAATTTTATGGTATGAAAATAATTATTATCTTTAATATAATTATTGTGGGGATAAAGTTAGGTTTTGTATTTGATATCTTAAATTATTGTATAGGAGTGTAGTTATGAAAAAAATATTGATAACCGGCGCTTTGGGTCAAATAGGCTCTGAACTCACTGTACATATGAGGGAAATTTATGGGATTGATAATGTGGTTGCGTCCGGTAGAAGGGCTCCGAAAGGATCCAAGGTTGTAGAAGACGGAATATTTGAAATGGTGGATACAGGTGATGCCACTCAAATAGTTAATGCGATAAAAAAGCATAAGGTAGATACAATAATACATTTGTCCGCCATATTATCGGCGGGAGGTGAAGCTAATCCTGCTAAAGCGTGGGATGTGAACGTAGGCAGCTTGTTCAGTGTACTTGAAATCGCAAAAGAATTCGGCTGCTCCGTATTTACTCCCAGTTCAATTGCTGTTTTCGGTGTCGGGTATGAGAAGATGAAGACCCCACAAGATGATTATCAAAGACCTACAACCATGTACGGGGTTACTAAATCATCAGGAGAAATGTTGTGTGATTATTACTATAAAAGATTTGGCGTCGATACAAGGGGTGTGCGATTTCCCGGACTGATTTCATATGAAACATTACCCGGCGGTGGTACCACAGACTATGCCGTACACATTTACTACGAAGCGATAAAGAATAAAAAGTATGCTTCTTTTATCAAAGAAGGCACTCTCATGGATATGATGTATATGCCGGATGCTTTAGACGCTATTGTTAATTTGATGGAAGCAGTTCCCGATAGACTAATACATAGGAATGCATTTAATGTCACTGCAATGAGTTTTGCACCGGAACAAGTGGCAGCAGAAATTAAAAAGCATATACCCGAATTTGAAATTACCTATGATGTAGATCCGATAAGGCAGGCAATAGCAGACTCGTGGCCTGATTCTCTGGACGATACGGCGGCAAGAGAGGAATGGGGATGGAACCCGAAGTATAATTTGGAGACCATGACAACAGATATGCTTGTAAAGCTGAAAAAGAAATTATAAAAAGAAACTATACAATATAAGGCTGATTGATGTCAGCCTTTTTCTTTGCATCGTCTTATTGTTGCCAATCTCTTCAATATGATAAAATATAGTTAAGAAATGCTTGGAAGGTGATTGTCCGTGCAAAAAATGCTTCTGAATAATTTAAAACCCCTGATAGACTATTTTGTAGAAGGGGTTCTAATTCTTGATTCGGATAATAAGGTTATTGTCAATAACAGTTTCATAGAACTTTTTAATATAAAAAATGTTAAAGAAATCAATATCTTAGATGTTTTAAGTAGATACGGAATTGACAAAGCATTTTACAGCAGTTTGGAAACGGAAAAAGAATTCTATATGAATGATAAAAAAATAAAAACAGAGAAGATATTGTTAGAGGCTTATGGGGAATACATCTATTCTATATTGGTTTTTAAGGGAGTCGAAAATGAGCATGATTCTAATACTTTAATAGAAGAGCTTAAAAAGAGCCTGGATGTAATGAAGGATATTTTAGATAATGCGTATCAGGGTATGGTATTGGTGGATAAAGACGGGCTTATTCTTAAATGGAACTATGAAAAACTTCTGGGTATCAAGGAAAAGGATGCTTTGGGAAAGCATGTGGATGATGTTATAGAAAACACCAGGCTTCACGTAGTGGTTAAAACCGGTGAGAAGGAGATTTGCGAAATACAGAGGATTCAAGGCCACGACATGCTGGCCAGCAGAATACCCATCATAAAAGACGGAGAGGTAATAGGTGCCGTCGGTACGGTTTTATACAGAGATATTGAGGAAATAAGAACCATGGCGAAGAGATTGGAAATCTTGGAGAAAACCGTCGGTAAATATAAAGATGAAATAAGTAAAATGTATTGTGCCAGATATACTTTTAAAAACATTATTACAATAAATGATAAAATGCATAAGCTTATGGACATAGCTAAAAAGGCTGCAGAGCTTAACTCGACAATTCTTATACAAGGCGAAAGTGGTACCGGGAAAGAATATTTTGCCCATGCCATACACAATGCCAGTGACAGAAGACATAACCCTTTTATACAAATAAACTGTGCCGCCATACCGCATGAGCTATTGGAATCGGAGCTTTTTGGCTATGAAGGCGGTGCCTTTACGGGTGCGAAAAAGGACGGCAAGATAGGCAAGTTTGAGCTTGCAAACGGAGGAACTATACTTTTAGATGAAATCTCTACAATGACTTACAGTATGCAGGCGAAGCTACTAAGGGTTCTTGAGGAACGAGAGTTTGAGAGGATCGGGGGAAACATAAGGATAAAGAGTGATGTAAGGATTATATCCTGTACAAACGAGAATCTGCATACTGCCGTCAGGGAAGGACGATTCAGGCAGGATTTATACTATAGATTGAATGTGGTGGGTTTGGAAATCCCTCCTTTAAGGGACAGGCTTAACGATATACCCGTATTGTCGGAATACATCTTGAAAGAGTTGGTTGATAAAATGGGTTTTTCATATAAAGAAGTATCCGACAGCGCAATGATACATTTGAAATCATGGAATTGGCCCGGTAACGTTCGGGAGCTTAGGAATGTGCTTGAGAGAGCTGCCAATATTTCGTCAGGGAAATTTATTTATCCGGAACACCTGCCGGAAAATATAAACAGAAGATTATGCATAGACGATAAAACTGAGATTAAATTATTGAAAGAAAAGGTTGCCGAAGCGGAGATAAATGCTATAATGGAAGCATTAAAGTTCACAAACGGCAGTAGAACCAGAGCAGCAAAGCGTTTGGGAATCCACAGAACCGCTTTATATAAAAAGCTGGAAGGCTACGGTATAGATATAAAAAATATATGATTATTTTCATTTACAAATAAAAATTTAAACCATACATTAAATTGTAGAAAGTAATATACAATTATTAATAATGTAGACTATTATATACATGTATTTGATTAATAATGTTTGTAGGCTATAGGATGACAATAGAATAATAAAAACAAAGATAGTGTAGATTAATTTCTACACTATTGTTTTTATTAAATTCGAATGGTTGAAAAGCATTGTCTACAACGCTGCACCTGAAGGGTTTGCACATATTAAAAGAAATGATTCAATATTGGCATATTTTTTGCAATTACTATTGTTGTACAATAAAGTTATATTAGCATCATTTTAATGATGCATACAAAAATATTAGAGATTAATAAAAGGAGGATTTTTCATGAAAGAAGTTGTTATTGTAAGTGCTGTAAGAACACCTATAGGTTCCTTTGGAGGATGCTTTAAGGATGTATCCGCCGTAAGGTTAGGACAAATTGTTGCAAAAGAAGCGATGATTAAAGCTAATGTTGTTCCCGAAGTTATCGATGAGGTGATATTCGGTAGCGTTCTTCAGGCAGGTATCGGTCAAAACGTTGCCAGACAGGTAGCAATCGGAGCGGGTATTCCGGATTCCGTACCCTCTATGACAATAAATAAAGTATGCGGCTCCGGTTTAAGAACAGTCAGTCTGGCTGCCCAAATAATAGCACTTGGCGATGCCGATATAGTTTTAGCCGGCGGAACGGAAAATATGAGTGCTACACCTTATCTGTTACCAAGAGCGAGATGGGGACACAGAATGGGAGACGGTGCCGTAGTTGATTACATGGTACATGACGGATTGACTGATATTTTTAACAACTATCATATGGGGATAACAGCAGAAAATATAGCGGAACAATGGAATATTTCAAGAGAAGAACAAGACAACTTTGCACTTAACAGCCAGTTAAAGACTGAAAAAGCTGTAAAGAGCGGAAGATTCAAAGAAGAAATCGTACCGGTTGAAATACCCCAAAGAAAGGGCGATCCTATAGTTGTCGATACCGATGAATATCCGCGTTTCGGTGCAACAATAGAGGGTATGGCAAAGCTCAAACCGGCATTCAAAAAAGACGGTTCGGTAACGGCCGGTAATGCATCAGGAATAAATGATGCTGCAGCGGCGGTAGTTTTAATGTCAAAGGAAAAAGCCGATGAGCTGGGAATAAAACCGTTAGCAACTATAGTATCCTATGCATCTGCCGGTGTAGATCCCAAAATTATGGGTTACGGACCCGTACCTGCAACAAAAAAAGCTTTGGCTAAAGCAAACTTGACTATAAAAGATATGGATTTGATTGAAGCAAATGAGGCTTTTGCCGCACAGTCTTTGGCTGTGGCAAAAGACTTGGAACTGGACATGGACATAACAAACGTAAACGGCGGCGCCATTGCATTGGGACATCCTATTGGATGCTCAGGGACCAGAATATTAGTTACTTTAATACATGAAATGATAAAGAGAGATTCAAAATTAGGCCTTGCGACACTATGTATTGGCGGCGGCCAAGGCACGGCTATGATAGTTAAAAGATAAATAATTTTTATTAAAAGAAGGAGGAATGCAAGTGAAAAAATTGATTTCCGTAGAAGAGGCAGTAGAGATGATTCATGACGGAATGACAATAATGGTAGGCGGATTCTTAGGTTGCAAAAACCCTTTCAAAATTGTTGATGCGATGATAGACAAAGGTGTAAAAGACATAACGCTTATAGCTAATGATACGGCTTTCCCTGAAGTGGGTATCGGTAAACTGATTGTTAATAAGCAAGTAAAAAGACTTATTACATCTCATATCGGTACCAATAAAGAAACCGGCAATCAGATGAATGCAGGAGAATTGGATGTGGAATTGGTGCCGCAAGGTACATTGGCTGAGAGAATCAGAGCAGGCGGCGCAGGCTTAGGAGGGGTGCTGACACCTACAGGCTTGGGTACCGTGGTGGAAAAAGGGAAGGAAGTAATTGAAGTTGACGGGAAAAAATATCTGCTGGAGAAACCTTTAAAGGCTGATATAGCTTTAATAGTGGGAGCAAAGGTGGATAAAAAGGGCAACATTCAATACAATAAAGCAACAAGGAATTTTAATCCCTTAATGGCAACGGCAGCGGATGTGGTAATAGTAGAAGCGGATGAGGTAGTTGAAATTGGTGAAATCGATCAAGACCGCGTTGTGACTCCCGGCATATTTGTGGATTATATCGTGGGAGGTGCTAATTAATGGATAAGGAAATGATTAGAAATACTATTGCAAAACGAGTGGCACAAGAACTGAAGGACGGGAACGTAGTAAATTTAGGAATAGGATTGCCTACTTTTGTTGCTAATTTTATTCCCGAAGGTTTTGATATAACATTGCAGTCTGAAAACGGTTTTGTAGGCATGGGACCGGTTCCCAATGAGGGAGAAGAAGATTGCGATATGGTTAATGCAGGAGGGCAACATGTAACCATTCTACCCGGCGGAGCATTTTTCGACAGCGCCGATTCTTTCCTTATTATTCGTGGGGGTCACGTAGATATAACGGTCCTAGGTGCATTAGAGGTTGATGAAAAGGGTAATTTGGCAAATTGGATGGTTCCGGGGAAAATGGTGCCGGGAATGGGCGGGGCCATGGATTTGGTAACCGGGGCAAAAAAAGTAATAATAGCCATGAATCACACAGCAAAGGGAAATCATAAAATTTTAAAAGAATGCAGTTTGCCTTTGACGGCAGTAGGATGTGTGGATCTAATCGTAACGGAAATGGGAGTCATGGAAGTTACGGATAAGGGTCTTCTGCTGGTAGAAATACATCCCGAATTTACAGTTGAAGAAGTGCAAAGCGCAACGGGAGCAACATTAATCATACATGAGGATTTGAAGCAGATGGCAGTATAGATAAGTTACAGTAGTAAAAATAGAGGGAGTAATCTTTAAAGGGTTAAAGGTTACTCCTTTCCTAATTTAATCATCAAATCCTGTCTTTAGGCAGTGTTCGCACAGTCCATTCCACAACTTAATCTGTTTAAAAATTGAAAGCCTGAAGAAAATAGAGAATAGTTGAGATATTATGTAAACGATAAAGATAAAATTGTAAATTGGAGAAATTTGAACTTTGAGTTTTAAAAAAGGGGGTGATAATATATAACTAAAGGTCAAAGATAGTCAAAGTCAGTATAAGCCTTGAATAATTCTAATAAATATTAATAAATTATGGAGGTGTCAAAATGTTTTTAGTACCTTATGGAAGAAGAAACAAGAGTCTAAGCCAGAGACCTCAGAGTATTTTCGATATGGACAGTATGTTCGATAATTTCTTTAATGATTCGTTTATGCCTGCAATTTTTACAGGTGATAACCAAATGAAAGTAGACATAAAAGAAAATGAAAAAGAATATGTTGTTGAAGCTGATATGCCGGGAGTAAAAAAAGAGGAAATTAATGTAGAACTGAATAAGGATAGACTTGTAATATCTGTAGAACAAAATGAAGAAATAAATGAAGAAAAAGAGAATTACATCAGACGCGAAAGAAGATGCGGCAGCTATTGCAGAAGCTTTATAGTAGAGAACGTAAAAGATGAAGATATTGAAGCAAAATTTGAAAACGGTGTACTTTCGCTAACATTGCCAAAAAAAGAAGCGGAAGTAAGCAAATCAAGCAAAATAGAGATTAAATAAGCAGGCAAAAAACAAAGGCAGAGGGGGTTTTATCCTCCTCTGCTTTTGTCTTTTTGCCTACTCCTTTGATAGACCAAAATGGAAAACTTGATTTTACCCAATACATAATGGGTATCGATATTGCACTGTATAGGCCTTGATTTCAGTTGATCATTGCAACAATTATGCAGATGATTAGTCACATTTTCATATAAAAAGTACCTATATATGGTATGTTTTTGATTGACAACCACTATATACAGTAGTAAGATATGTTTATATGCAGCAATTAATTCTTTAATCGACATATTTTTAATTACAGGATTTATTAAATCTTGTATCAATAAATAATTACGAGGTTTTGTTATGAAATTGGGAGGCTATCTGAAACTTACACTAAAAGACTACCCCGGACATATTGCAGCCATATGTTTTACCAAAGGATGCTTGTTAAGATGTCCTTTTTGTCATAATCCCGATCTTGTTTTTTCAGATAACAAGAACAGTTTCGATGAATACCATATTGAGAGAGAATTTCTTGCCTATCTTGAAAAAAGAAAACACCAAATAGAAGGAGTAGTGATAAGCGGAGGCGAGCCGTTACAGCAAAAGGATATTCATAGTTTTTTAAAGGAAATCAGAAATAAGAATTTGAAAATCAAGCTGGATACAAACGGTTTATTCCCCGATAGGCTGTCGGGATTGATACAGGCGGGGCTGGTGGATTATGTAGCCTTGGATTTTAAAAATACCCATGAGGGCTTTGCCGGGACTGTGGGACTTTTACTTGAAAATCAGGCAAAAGTAGATAAGCATTATGATTGTTGGGGAGAAAGCCTCGAACTTTTAAGAAAAAGTAAAACTTCCTACGAAATCAGGACCACCGTGCTGAGGGAATTGCATCCCCCTGAAACGCTTTTGGAAATGGCAAACCTATTAAGTCGGATAACTAATAAAGAAGTGAAATGGTATCTTCAGTCTTATGTAAAAAACGGATTGGTAATAAATGATTACACAGCCCAAGAGAAGAGCCTTTCGGCATACTCAAATGAAGAAATGGAGGAAATCAGGTACGAGCTATCGAGTCTTGTGCCTTTGGTAGAGGTTAGGAATTAGACAAAAATGATTTGATTAATGGGGGTATTATTTTTATGAAATATCAAGTAGAAAAAAGAGACGGGCGAAGGGTTAATTTTGAAATCGGTAAAATTCGCGGTGCAATTAAAAAGGCTTTTGATGCTCAATCAGTTAACTATGATGATTCTGTTTTGGATTTATTGGCTATCAGAACAACAGCAGAGTTCGAGTCCGATGTGTACAGAGGAATTATTACGGTGGAGCAGATTCAGGATGCGGTAGAAGTCGTTTTAATTCAGGGCGGATATGCAAAGGTCGCAAGGGCATACATACTTTATAGAAAGCAACATGAAAAAGCAAGAAATGTTTTAGATACATTGCTGGATTACCGCAAGGTTGTAGATAATTATGTAAAAAGTGAGAATTGGCGTGTTAAAGAAAATTCAACAGTTACGTATTCCGTGGGCGGACTTATACTTTCTAACAGCGGTGCCATAACAGCTAACTATTGGCTTTCCGAAATCTATGATGAAGAAGTAGCTGAGGCTCATAGGAACGGTGATATGCATATACATGATCTGTCAATGCTTACGGGTTATTGCGCCGGCTGGTCGTTGCAGCAGCTTATAAATGAAGGTTTGGGAGGAATACAGGGTAAGACAACCTCTGCACCGGCGAAGCATCTTGCAACTTTATGCAATCAAATGGTGAATTTTTTAGGTATTATGCAAAATGAATGGGCGGGGGCGCAGGCTTTCAGTTCCTTTGATACATATTTGGCACCTTTTGTTCGGACAGATGAACTAAGCCAGGATCAAGTTCAAAAATGCATTGAATCCTTCGTTTTTGGTGTAAATACCCCCAGCCGTTGGGGCACTCAGGCACCTTTTACAAATATTACGTTGGACTGGACGGTCCCTCCTGACTTAGCGGATAAACCTGCTATTGTAGGCGGAAAGCTTATGGACTTCACTTATGGGGATTGCCAAAAAGAAATGGACATGGTTAATAAAGCTTTTTTAACCATTATGGTTGAAGGAGATTATGAAGGACGCGGATTTCAATATCCCATTCCAACCTATTCCATCACCAAGGATTTTGATTGGTCAAATACAGAGAACAATCGTCTGTTATTCGAGATGACAGCTAAATACGGGACTCCATATTTCTCAAATTATATCAACAGTGATATGGAGCCTTCCGATGTCCGCAGCATGTGTTGCAGATTGCGTCTTGATTTGCGCGAGCTTAGGAAAAAAGGCGGTGGATTTTTCGGAAGCGGAGAAAGTACCGGCTCCATAGGCGTGGTGACTATAAACTTGCCCCGGATTGCATATCTGTCGGCTTCAAAAGAGGAGTTCTATCACCGTTTGAATTTTATGATGGATATAGCGGCCAGATCTCTTAAGACAAAGAGAAATGTAATAGGTAAATTATTGGATGCCGGTTTATATCCGTACACTAAGCGCTATTTAGGTACCTTTATTAATCATTTTTCTACCATAGGTTTGGTTGGGATGAATGAGGCAGGACTAAATGCCCCTTGGCTAAAAGCAGATCTGGCAGACCCTGAAACTCAAAAATTTGCAAAAGACGTTCTTAATCACATGCGTGACCGTTTATCCGATTACCAGGAGCAGTACGGCGATTTATATAATCTGGAGGCAACTCCCGCAGAATCAACGGCTTACAGGTTGGCAAAGCATGATGTAAAAGAATACTCGGATATCATTACGGCGGGTGAGAAGGGGGAAACACCTTATTATACAAATAGTTCCCATTTATCCGTGGGATATACCGATGATACATTCAAAGCTTTGGACATTCAAGATGGGCTGCAAACATTATATACCAGCGGCACTGTGTTTCATGTATTTTTAGGTGAAAAAATGCCTGATTGGGAATCTACTGCGAAGCTGGTCAAGTCGATTGCAAGCTCTTATAAGTTGCCTTACTATACCATAAGCCCGACGTATTCCGTCTGCAAGGAACATGGATACTTGGAAGGTGAACAGAAAACTTGTTCTATATGCGGAAGAAATACAGAAGTTTATAGTCGCATTACCGGGTATTATCGACCGGTTGCCAATTGGAATGACGGTAAACAGCAGGAATTTTTGGATAGAAAGGAATATGCCGTTTCCGCAGTTTAAAGTTCAAAAACACATTGGCTATTAAAGTAACGGCTCGAAAAGCAATATCTTTTCGAGCCATTATATTAATTATAATTAAATCCATGGGGAGAGAATGAAGAAAAACTGATTTTTAAATGACAAATATAGATATTTTGGCTAAAATATAATTATATAAATTTTTCGGAGGTGCACATAAGATGCAGGAGAAAGGAAACATTTCTATTCATGCGGAAAATATTTTTCCGATTATAAAAAAATGGCTGTATTCAGATAAAGATATTTTTATCAGAGAGCTAATAAGCAACGGCGTGGATGCTATAAACAAATACAAAAGGCTTATTTCCATCGGCGAAGCTGAAGGGGACGATGGCGAGAGATATGAAGTCACAGTAAGCTTTAACGGTGATGAAAAAACATTGAAGTTTATTGATAACGGTATCGGTATGACTGACGAGGAGGTAAAAAAATATATTAACCAGGTCGCCTATTCCGGAGCGGAAGAATTTTTAGAAAAGTATAAAGATAAGGCAGGGGATGATTCCGATATTATTGGACATTTCGGCTTGGGATTTTACTCATCCTTTATGGTCTCAAAAAAAGTTGAGATAGATACCTTATCATGGCAGCCGGAGGCACAAGCCGTCAAATGGGTCAGCGAAGAAGGAACCGAATTTGAAATATCGGCATCGGATAAAAACACGAGAGGTACGGTGATTACTCTCTATCTGGATGAGGAAAGCGAGGAATTTCTTAACGAATACAAATTAAGAGATATTATCGAAAAGCATTGTGCTTTTCTTCCCATAGAGATTTATCTTGAAGATGAAAAAGCTGATGATAAAAAGGAAGAAAAAGACGAAGAAGAAACAAAGGAAAGAAAACCTCTAAATGATACAAAACCTTTATGGATGAAGAACCCCAAAGACTGCACGGATGAAGAATATAAGGAATTTTACCAAAAGGTGTTTCACGACTTCAATGAGCCTCTTTTCTGGATTCATTTATCCGTAGATTATCCTTTTGATCTGAAAGGCATTCTATACTTCCCTAAGCTGCGGCATGAATACGAGATAAACGAGGGGCAGATAAAACTTTACAATAATCAGGTGTTTGTCGCTGATAATATCAAAGAAATAATACCGGAGTTTTTGATGCTTTTGAAGGGTACTATTGATTGTGCCGATTTGCCGCTAAATGTATCCAGAAGCTTTTTACAAAAAGACAGCAATGTCATAAAGCTATCAAAACATATTACAAAAAAAGTATCAGATAAATTAGCGGAGTTATTTGAAAAAGAAAGAGAGAAATACGAGGGTTTTTGGAAGGATATCAGCCCGTTTATTAAATACGGTTCTGTTAAGGATAGAAACTTTTACGATAAGGTCAAAGATGTATTGATATATAAGTCTATAAACGATAATTATCTTACATTGAATGAATATTTTGAAAAGACAGGAGGTAAAAAAGAAGAGGAGAATGCTGAAAACAAGATATTCTATGCAAATGATGAAAAACAGCAGGCGCAATACATCAAACTGTTTAAGGAGCAAGGGTTGGAAGCCGTTATACTGGATTCTATGATTGATAATCACTTTATCAGTTATTTGGAGATGTATGAAGGTAATATCAAGTTTTTAAGAATAGACTCGGATTTATCCGATGAATTGAAGGGCCAGGATGAAAGCGAGCAAGAAGACAAAGATAAAGAAGAAAAACTTATAGATGCCGTTAAAAAAGCATTGAACATAGAAAAGCTTCAGGTGAAGACCGAAAGGCTTAAAATGGCTGAGCCCCAGGCGGTACTTTTAATGCCTGAACATGCAAGAAGAATGCAGGAAATGAGCACTTTATTTGGCGGCGAAGATATGACGGGTATGTTTAAAGGCGAAGAAACCTTGGTGCTTAACAAAGCGAACAATCTTATTAAGGTATTGGCTGAATTGGCAGAAA
>CAYXAT010000037.1:0-1672 GCA_964462065.1 uncultured Clostridiaceae bacterium
TAGGTTTTATACCGGCAACAATTTTATTTTTAGCTTTTATGTTCTTATACTTTGGTGAAAGAAGAATTTGGTATGTGGCTTTTATTACTATGGTTTGTTCTTTCGGAATTTATGGATTATTCGCAATCCTTTTAAACGTTATGCTGCCCTAAAGGGGGATTAAGGTAATGGATTTATTAGGCGTAGTGCCTTATTTCTTTAATATGCATTTTATTCTTATGGTTTTTATAGGTGCATTAGCCGGGCTGTTTGTCGGTGCTATTCCCGGATTGTCCGTTTCTATGGCTACAGCCTTATTGGTGTCAATCACATACTCCTGGTCAACTACCCATGCTTTAGGCACGATAATGGGTGTTTATGTGGTAGGGGTTTTTTCCGGTGCTGTTTCGGCTATTTTAATCAACATTCCCGGAGCTCCGTCATCGGTTGTCACTACTCTTGACGGGTATCCCTTGGCCCGCAGGGGAGAGGCCTATAAGGCTTTGAAATATGCCACGTTGTATTCTTTTATCGGTACTGTTTTCGGATTTTTAGCTCTTGGCATTTTTGCGGGACCCATAACAAAGATAGCCCTCAGGTTTACTCCCATGGATTATTTTTTATTAGCGCTGTTTGGGTTATCCACAGTAGGCTCTTTAACGGGCAAGAGTTTCACCAAAGGGTTAATGAGTGCTTCATTGGGGTTGGTTATCAGCATGGTGGGCATTGATTCTGTAATGGGTACTCCACGTTTAACTTTTGGTATATACGGATTGCAATCCGGTATAAATATTGTGCCTGCTCTTGTCGGGTTATTTGGGTTTTCGGAAGTGCTTTATATCATTTCAAAAGGACATTTAGAGTCTGAAGCTTTAAAGATTATAAAAACTATGGTGCCTATAAAGAATATGATGAAGTACTTTTCACACTCCTTATATTATAGTACAATAGGCACTTTGGTTGGCGTTTTACCGGGCGTAGGGGGGCCTGTTGCCTCTTTTTTAGCCTACGGAGAGGCAAAAAGGATTGTAAAAAATCCGGATGTTCCTTTCGGTGAAGGGGAGATAGAAGGGATTGTGGCAAGCGAATCTGCCAATAATGCTTGTATCGGCGGTGCTTTAATACCTATGTTAACTCTTGCCGTGCCTGGAGATGCGGTTACGGCAATCATACTTTCGGTGTTCTATGTCCACGGCCTTCAGCCGGGCCCTATGTTTATTAAAACCAGTCCGGAAATGTTCCATGCTGTTTTGGCCGGAGGTTTGATTGGAAGTATATTCTTATTAATATTAGGACTTTATTTGGGACCTAAAATAAGCAAAGTAGTAACTATACCCAAGAGGCTGTTGATGCCGATAATAGTTGTTCTTTGTGTGATTGGTGCTTTTGCGGTTAATAATCGGATGTTTGATGTATCTTTGATGTTTTCCTTCGGAATTTTAGGTTTTTTTATGCGAAGGCGTGATTATCCGGTGGCACCTATGACTTTAGCGATTGTGTTAGGCGGCATGATGGATTCGAATTTCAGACGGGCTATCTCCTTAGCTTCTTCCGCAGATCATTTTTTCTATGCACTCTTAGGCCGTCCTATAACCATAGTATTAGTTCTTCTTACATCATTCGTAATAATTTCTAACATCCCGGCTGTAAGGATGAAAAAGGAACGATAGTTTAACGATAGGGGAACGATAGT
>CAYXAT010000037.1:1772-14719 GCA_964462065.1 uncultured Clostridiaceae bacterium
TCCAACTATTCCACCTCTTCCAACTGTCCAACTATCCAACTATTCCACCTCTTCCAACTCTTCCACCTCTTCCAACTGTCCAACTCTTCCAACTCTTCCAACTCTTCCAACTATTCCACTTTCCGCTCTCTCAATTTTTCCAATATCATCGGCCCAAGCTCCGTTATACTGCCGGCACCTACCGTCATTACCAAATCACCGGGTCTTGCATTTTCTGCGATATACTTAGCAATATTTTCAAAACCTTCTATATAAATAGCATTATTGCTGACCTTATTAATTTCCCTAGTTAAATCCTTTGAATGTATAAGCCCTGTATCTTTTTCTCTGGAAGCATAAATATCACCTATTATCACTTTATCGGCATTAGCAAATGATTCCGCAAATTCGTTAAGCAAAAGCTTGGTTCTGGTATAAGTATGGGGTTGGAAAATGCACCATATGCTATTGTTATTTCTTTTTTTTGCGGCTTCAAGTGTTACTTTTATTTCGGTGGGATGGTGAGCATAATCATCTACTACAGTGATATCATTATATACTCCCTTTAATTCAAATCGTCTGTGGGTTCCTTTAAAATCGGCAATAGTATCAATTACGATATCAAAAGGGACTCCCAAGAAATCTGAAACAGCTATAGAGGCCATTGTATTCAGTATATTGTATTTTCCTAATATTTTTAAACTAAGAGAACCCTTAAACACGCCGTGTTTGTAAACTTCAAAGGAAGGGTGGCCTAAATCGTTGTATCTAAGATTTTTTGCTACATAGTCACCATCATTATCAATGCCATATGTTATCACATTGCATGTAACCAAAGGAGCAATTTCCATCGTGTTGACATCGTCGCTGCATAAAACCAGACATCCTTCATTGGGTATTAATTTTGCAAACTTCAAAAAAGCTGACTTAATATGGTTTAAGTCCCTGAAGTAATCCAAGTGGTCCTCGCCGATATTTAAAACTACGCCAATAAAGGGATAGAATTTTAAAAAATTCTCCATGTATTCGCAAGCTTCCGTAATAAAATAAGGGCTTTTGCCTATTCTTACATTGCCTCCTATAGCATCTAGCTCTCCTCCGATAAGTACTGTGGGATCAAAATTGGCATTTTGTAAAATTAAAGATATTATAGAAGTGGTGGTGGTTTTACCGTGGCATCCCGCTACGGCAATTCCATACTTGTAGGTTTTCATTATATCTCCCAAAAAGGATGCCCTGTCTACCAGAGGTAAATTACGCCCACGAGCCTTTATCATTTCAGGATTATCATCCTTAACGGCCGATGTATAAACTACCAGTTCTGCATCGGATATGTTGCTTTTATGATGAGGGATGTTGATTTTTGCACCTTTCTTTATCAGTTTTTTTATTAGATGGCTGTCTTGTATATCAGAGCCTGAAACTTCGAAGCCTTTTTCCAATACTATCTCAGCAAGTCCGCTCATGCTTATGCCGCCGATACCGATAAAATGAATTTTCTTTATATTATTTAAAAAAGACATATTATTTACACTCCTTATAAAGTGATTTCGATAATTACTTTTATATAATACGCTTTATAATTCGAAATGGGAATCAATTATGTATTTGTTCATCGTTTATATAATCATTATAACCTTAATAGTATGCCTATATATAGTATTATCATTTTATTTTATTCATCTGCCCGGTGTTTTAATTCAAATAAGTTTTTATGAAGTGATACAAGAAAATAATTACAGTTTATTAAAAGGATGTATTTGCTTGCATAAAAGAACTTGTTTTGGTATTTTCTTACTAAAGGATATTTAGTCCCTTTACACAAATTACTTATATAGGTAGTCATTATTAAAACTAATTATAAATAGATTAAAAACAAACTATTAAAAGTTAATAACTACAAAAAATTATGCATATTTTCTGAAAATTTCCATTATAAAGAAGGATATATTTAATTTATGGCGAATAGTTTATTTATTCAACTTTTATTGACCGTGTGCATTTGGGCAGGAAGGTGGTGAGCAGAAATGAATATTACTGATGTAAGAATCAGAAAAATCAATGCGGAAGGTAAAATGAAAGCAGTAGTTTCAGTAACTTTCGATAACGAGTTTGTAGTACATGATATTAAAGTTATAGAAGGACAGGAAAATCTTTTTATAGCGATGCCTAGCAGAAAAACACCGGATGGAGAGTTTAAAGATATAGCTCATCCTATAAATTCTCCTACCAGAGAGCGGATTCAGACAGCAATTTTAGCAGAATACGAAAAAGTTAAAGATGTAGAATAATTTTTTGTTTTAAGTCCTTTTCCATCGGGGAGGGGACTTTTTACATTGAATTAAGGTATCATATTACCCCTGAATAGAATATATATGTTAGTGGTATTAAATTTCAGGAGGTAATGCAGTGAAAGAAATTGAATATATGGATGAAGAATTGGACGAGATGGATATGAAAATGCTGTGCTGTCCCATGATGAATTGTCCATTACTTCAATGGGCTTTGGCTAATTGTCCGATGATGCAAATGATGCCGGTAAATGTTATGCCCATGATGCCTATGCAAGAAATGCAGATGCAAGGTGTGCCGATGAAGCCTTTGGGTGAAATTCCGGTGCAAGATATGCCTCAGATGAATGCTACACCGAAACAAGGGAAGCCGCCCGCGTATACCGTACCGACTGCACCGGTTCAAGGAGAGTCCGTCAAAAAACAGGGAATTCATCCCGTACAAAAGTGCCAGGATATGAAACATTTGGATTGCAGGGGAGACTGGGACGTTAAAGCTTGGTACGATGATGATGAATGAATATTCGGCGCCGGAGAATAATCTCCGGTATTTTTTTGCTAAAAAGTATATTTTATAAAGTAATAGGGTATGTAAGAAATAGGAATTGCATATTTAAACAGGGAAAAAGTTGTGTGCAGTCTTTTTTATAAAAACAAGGTATGATAAAATAAAGAAGGTAAATTGATTGGCCATTATTATTATATAATTGTATTTAGAGGTGGTATTTTGAGCAGTATAACCAAATTGCAAGGTATAATATTGGCAGCCGGCGAAGGGAAAAGGATGTTTTCCAAAGAACCTAAAGTGCTGCATAAGGTATGCGGAATCGCCATGGTAGAATATATAATAAATGCTGCAACGGCAGCCGATGTGGATGAGTTGATTGTTGTTGTGGGACATAAGGGAAATGAGGTGGAAAAAAGCCTTTCGGGTGTAAAATTTGCATATCAAGAAGAGCAATTAGGCACCGGTCATGCACTTATGCAAGCTTTTGAATACATAAATGATAAAACTGTTTTTGTATTATGCGGGGATACACCGCTACTAAAGGCGGAAACATTAAGAGATATGCTTGGATTTCATATAAAGAACGGTAATCATGCAACGGTATTGACGGCCAAATTGGAGAACCCTTATAACTATGGCAGGATTATTAGAGACAAAAGTGAGCAACTTACTGAAATAGTTGAGGAAAGGGATGCCGATTCAAGTCAAAAGGAGATTTCGGAAATAAATTCAGGCATTTATTTATTTGAAGGCAACAGTCTAAAAATGTTTTTAAATCAATTGAACAATGATAACGATCAAGGGGAATACTATTTAACGGATGTAATTAAAATCTATAACAGTAACAACTTAAAAGTAGGAGCTTTTTTAATCGATGACCCCGATGAAGTGATGGGCGTTAATAACAGGTTGCAGCTTTCTTTAGCGGAGTCTTTGATGAGAAAGAGAATAAATGAAAATCATATGTTAAAAGGTGTAACCATTGTTGATCCTATGAATACTTATATAGATTTATCGGTTAAAATAGAAAAGGATGTTACTATACTGCCCGGTTGTATTATAACAGGGAATACTTTCATTGAGGAGGATGCAGTTATAGGACCCGGCAGCCAAATTGCGGGTAGCCGTATCGGCAAAGGTGTGAAAGTAAAAAGCTCTGTTGTGATTGATAGTCGTGTAGGCGACGGTACTGTTATAGGACCATTTTCCTATTTAAGGCCGGGTAATGTCATAGGCAGGAATGTCAGGATTGGTGATTTCGTGGAGATGAAAAACTCCAATTTTGGTGACAATTCGAAGGCTTCTCATCTCTCTTATATAGGCGACGGCGATGTAGGAGAAAATGTGAATATTGGGTGCGGCGTTGTTTTTGTAAATTATGACGGGAAGGCAAAACACAGGACGGTAGTTGAGGATTACAGTTTTATCGGTTGTAATGTTAATCTGGTTGCCCCTGTCACAGTAAGCAAAAATGCATATATTGCTGCCGGCACTACTGTTACCAAGGATGTGCCGAAGGCGAACCTGGCAGTGGGAAGGGCAAAACAGGAGAATAAAAAAGGCTGGGTAGAGAAAAAAGGCTTATTAAAATAAACAGAATTTTAGGGGGTTATAGCAAATGTTAACACATGATGAATGCATTAAAGTTTTTCACTGTAGTGCAAATAAAAACTTAGCTAAAAATATTGCCGATATTTTAGGTGTTCCGGTAGGAGATTCCCAGGTAGGCTCTTTCAGCAACGGTGAAATTTCGGTTAATATTAATGAATCAGTGAGAGGAATGGATGTATTCGTTATTCAATCTACAAGTGCGCCTGTGAACAGGAATTTGATGGAGCTATTGATTATGATAGATGCCCTGAAAAGAGCTTCAGCTCACAGGATAACGGCAGTTGTCCCTTTTTACGGTTATTCAAGACAAGACAGAAAATCAAAACCCAGAGAACCCATCACAGCAAAATTAGTTGCAGATTTAATAACAGTTTCAGGTGCCGACAGGGTACTTACTATGGATTTACATGCTCCGCAAATCCAAGGGTTCTTTGATATTCCCGTGGATAATTTATATGCCATACCTATAATAGCATCTTACTTCAGGGAAAAATCCTTAAAGGACGTTACCGTTGTTTCACCTGATGTAGGCGGTGTTTCAAGGGCTAGGTCATTAGCTTCAAGATTAAATGCATCTCCGCTGGCTATAGTCGATAAGAGAAGACCGAGGGCAAATGTGGCTGAGGTAGTCAATGTGATTGGAGATATTAACAATAGGAATTGTATAATAATTGATGATATGGTGGACACCGGGGGTTCCATAGCGAATGCCGGCAAGGTTTTGATGGAAATGGGCGCAAAAGCTGTCTATGTTGCATGTACTCATCCGGTTCTTTCGGGCCCCGCTTTTGAGAAAATTGAAAATTCCGTTATAAAAGAGTTAGTTGTTACGGATTCCATACCTCTGCCGGAAGATAAGCATTGCAGCAAAATAAAAGTTCTTTCAGTAGCACCCTTGTTTGCAGAGGCAATACACCGTATATACGAGGGGCTCTCGGTAAGCAAGCTGTTTGATTAGAGTACAGGCATTTAGGATGGTAAAAACATGTATATTGTAGTTGGGTTGGGCAACCCCGGCACCAAGTATGCAAATAATCGTCACAATATCGGTTTTATGGTGGTGGATTATTTGTCTCGGGTGCATAATTTTAAAGTGAACAAGATTAAACATAAGGCACTTATAGGTGAGTGCCATATTGGCGTGGAAAAAGTTGTTTTTGTCAAGCCGCAAACCTATATGAATTTAAGCGGAGAAAGCGTTTTGGATATTATTGAGTTTTATAAGTTGCCCATGAATAGGCTTATCGTTATTTATGATGATATAGATTTAGACACGGGAGTTATCCGCATAAGATACAAAGGCAGCTCCGGCACGCATAACGGCATGAAATCCATTATTTATTTGCTGGAAAACGAGGATTTCCCCAGGGTTAGAATTGGTATAGGGAAACCTCCCGAATATATGGATTTAGCCGATTATGTTACAAGTAATTTTTTAAAAGATGAAATTCCTCTTATGGAAGATGCTGTGATAAAAGCCGGGGCTTCAATAGAAGAAATAATAAAAAACGGTATAGATATTGCGATGAATAAATACAACTAGAAAACGATACAAAGGAGGGAAATATCTTATTGAGCCTAGACAACATAATGAAGCCTTTAGAATCTTTAGATGGATTTAATGCTTTGGCTAATTCAATTAAGGATGACATAGGCGTAGTAGAAATCCACGGACTTTCTGACGTTCAAAAAGCCTTGATAATCGCGGCACTCAGCAGAGTTACAAATAGGACATGCTTGATAATAACACACAATGATGCACTAGCCGGAAAGTTCTTTGAAGATATTTCCTTTTTTGATTCAGACAGTGCCGTATTCCTTTCCTCATCCGAAATGGTTTTTCATAAGATAGACGCAAAGAGCAATGATATCAGAGTTAGCAGAATAAAAGCCTTGAGTAAATTGGGTTCAAGGCTTATCATTTGTGCCTCACTTGAGGGGGTTTTGCCTAAACTGAGTGAGCCCGGTTTCTTTAACTCTAAATTTAAAGATATTACCCTCGGGGACGCTGTTCCCGTGAGAGAATTTGCGGAATATTTCGTTGAAGTAGGATATGAACGGGTGGAAATGATTGAAGGGAAAGGACAGTTTTCTGTTAGAGGCGGCATCATAGACTTTTACTTGCCTACAGAAGAGTATCCTGTCAGGATAGAGCTTTTCGGTGATGAAGTCGATTCCATAAGATATTTTGACTTGAACAGCCAACGCTCCTTAAAAAAGCTTGAGAGTATTAAATTATCACCGATAAGGGAGTTCTTAATCACCAAAGAAGGTTTTGAACATGGGGCCGATCGGTTGGAAAAGGCGTTGGATAAAAGGCTGAATGTAATAAAAGGCAAGAAGAGGATGATAGGTCATGCGTTGGAAGAAAGGATAAGAACAGATATTGATAAAATCAGACAAAATACTTATTTTGAAGGGATTGAAACTTATTCTCCATTCTTTTCCGATACTGATTACAGCATAATTGACTATCTGAATGAGCCTATTATCATAATTGACGAACCAAACAGAGTCAGACAAAGGCATGATAATATAAATTTGCAGTTTTTTGAACAGTTTAAGATTCTGCTGGAAGAGGGAGAAGTCCTGCCGGAACAAATAGATGCACAATTTACATATGATGATATTTTGCAAAAGATTTCAAATCACCAAGTTCTGTGCTTTAACGCACTATTAAAGTCTGTTTGGGACTTTAAACCCAAAAAGATGATTAGTTTTTTATCAAGAAACATGCAGCCTTTTCACGGTAAAATCAACTTACTGGCAGAAGAACTGAAAGTATTAAAGAATCAAAAGTATAAAGTTTTGGTTTTGGCAGGTGGCAGGGAAAGGGGACAAAGGCTGACCAATGAACTTTGGGACGAGGGTATAGAGGCAGTTTTTCAGGAAAAGCTTGGTTTTGAGATATTGAATGGCCAGATAGTAATTATACCCGGCAATATTAGCGGAGGCTTTGAGTTTTCTTCAATTAAATATGCAATTATAACAGATATTGAACTGACGGGTCAATTCCGAAAAAAAACGGTTAGAAAAAAAGGTGGAAGGGCAAAGTTTTTCGGGGATTTGAAAGCGGGAGATTATATAGTTCATGAACATCATGGCATAGGTCAGTATATGGGCATTGAACAACTGAAAGTTAATAATATAATAAAGGATTATTTGCAAATTCGCTATCACGGTAACGATAAATTATATATTCCCACCGACCAATTTGATTTGATTCAAAAGTATGTGGGGGGAGAAAAAGCTCCTAAAGTCAACAGACTTTCAGGGGTAGAATGGGCTAAGACTAAGGCTAGGGCTAAAAATGCGATTCTTGATTTAGCTATGGAGCTTCTCAAGCTTTATGCCGAGAGGAAAAACTTAAAAGGCTTCGCATTCTCTGCAGATACACATTGGCAAAAAGAGTTTGAGGATTTATTTCCATATGATGAAACTCCGGGGCAGCTTGTAAGCCTGGAGGAAATAAAGGCTGACATGGAAAACGAAAAAGCTATGGACAGACTACTTTGCGGTGATGTGGGATATGGGAAAACCGAAGTAGCTATAAGAGCTGCCTTTAAGACTATCATGGAAGGCAAGCAAGCTTGCATATTAGTACCTACTACAATACTTGCTCAGCAACATTACAATACCTGCATTCAAAGATTTGAAGAATTTCCTATAGAAGTAGGCCTTCTATCACGTTTTAAAAGTTTAACTGAACAAAAAAAGACCATTAAAGGTCTGATGGACGGCACTATTGATTTAGTAATAGGCACCCATAGATTATTACAAAGGGATATAGGGTTCAAAGATTTGGGACTTCTAATCGTTGATGAGGAACAGCGGTTTGGTGTGACCCATAAGGAAAAGATTAAAAGATTGAAAAAGAACGTGGATGTTTTAACCTTAACCGCTACACCTATACCGAGAACTCTTCATATGTCTCTTATTGGGATAAGAGATATCAGCGTTATAGAAGAACCTCCGGAGGACAGATATCCGGTTATGACCTATGTTATGGAATATAACGAGGAAATAATCAGGGATACCATAATCAAGGAGATCAGCCGTGGAGGCCAGGTATATTTTTTGTACAACAGGGTAAGGACAATCGAAAAAATAGCATCCGGTCTGAAGCTGCTAATTCCCGAGGCAAGAATAGCCGTTGCTCACGGGCAAATGGAAGAAAAAGTTTTAGAAAACACCATGTTGGATTTTTATAACGGAGGATTTAATGTATTGGTTTGTACTACAATAATAGAATCAGGACTTGATATACCCAATGTAAATACTATAATAGTATATGATGCAGATAAACTGGGGCTTTCACAATTATATCAATTGAGAGGCAGAGTAGGCCGTTCTAACAGATTGGCCTATGCATATTTAACTTATCAAAGGGATAAGGTGTTGACAGAACCGGCGGAAAAAAGGCTGCAGGCAATTAAAGAATTTACGGAATTCGGCTCCGGATATAAAATAGCCATGAGGGATTTGGAAATAAGAGGAGCAGGCAATCTTTTGGGTAAAGAGCAGCACGGTCATATGGAAGCCATCGGTTACGAACTCTATACAAAGCTTCTTGATGATACAGTCAAGCAATTGACCGGCAAATCGACGGAAGAAAAAATTGAAACATCTATTGAGTTGAATATAGAAGGGTATATCCCCACATCATATATAGAGGATGAGAACCAAAAGATAGAAATATATAAAAAGATTGCTGCTATTGACAGCAAAGACAGTTTATATGATTTGGAAGAGGAAATAGAAGATCGCTTCGGAGATATTCCTTTCAAAATAAGAGATTTATTGCATATTTCATATATAAAGCATCTTGCTTCTATATGCGGTATAATATCCGTAACACAAAAAAGTGAAGGAATATTATTTAAATTTAAAAATTCTTATCAACTAAATGCGGAAACAGTATTAAAGATTATGGGACGGTATAGTAATGAATTGACATTTAACGGTAGTGAGGAACCTTTTTTCATATTAAAAGTCAAAACAGGTAACACGGATATATACTTGAAATATATAATAGAATTCTTGGAAAACTTCTTGAGTATGAAGGATAGATACAAAGTACAAAGCGGCGCTTAGGAAAGGGGTAAAGATGAAAATGAGGGGCTTTAGATTCTATTCGGTAATAATTATGGTTCTTTTATTACTAACAGTATGGGGCTGCGGGATGGTCGTAGTAAAAGAAAATGAAGTGGACAAATCCATAGTGGCAAAGGTAGATGATGGTGTTATCACAAAAGAAGAGTTTGATAAAATTTTTGAAGTGTTTAAAACCCAAGAAGAGTTGAAACAAGGTACGGATATCTGGGATAAAACCTACATGGGGAAAAAATATATAGATTTGGCTAAAGAGCAGGTTTTACAACAAATGATAGAGGATAAGATACAATTAAAAAAGGCTGAGGAATTGAATATCAGCGTGCCTCAGGAAGAGATTGACGATGAATTCGATAAGTTTAAAAAACTGTTTAACTCCGATGAAAAGTTCATTGAGTATCTAAACACCTTGCAAATGGACGAAGATTATTTCAAAGAGTCGATAAAGAAAAGTTTGATTATAAATTATTTGAAAGAGAATATGACCAAAGATATAGAAATTACAAAAGAAGAGATTGAGACCTATTATGCCGCACATATGGATATGTTTTTCAGGGTAAAGGCCAGCCATATACTTTTGGAAACGGAAGAAGAAGCAAAGGACATACTTATAAAGGTCAATGCCGGTGAAGATTTTAATGAATTGGCTAAGCAGTATTCCATAGACCCCAGTGTGAAAGAAAACAACGGCGACTTGGGATACTTCAGACACGGTGCCATGGTGGAACCCTTTGAGGAAGCGGCTTTCGCTTTAAAGCCCGGCGAAGTAAGTGATATAGTAAAAAGCCAATATGGTTATCATATTATAAAGGTAGAAGATAAAAAGGTTGACAAGTTGGAGGACGTTAAAGATGAACTGAAGACGAGCATGCTTATGGCCAAGAAAAATACCGACTTCGTTGCTACATTTGAAGAGATGTACAATGAGGTAAAAGTGGAAAAGTATTTAAAAAATTTGTAGAAAAGTTTAGGAACGGTTAAATTTCTATAATTGCAAATAAGTGTATAAAAGCTTACCCTCTGATGAATAATAAGAATCAAACACAGTAAATTCTATTATACAAAGGAGGGTAAAATTATGAAGGCAACCGGAATAGTAAGGCGAATTGATGATCTCGGTAGGGTTGTAATTCCAAAAGAGATTAGAAGAACGCTACGCATAAGGGAAGGCGACCCCTTGGAAATATTCACAGACAGAGAAGGGGAAGTTATTTTAAAAAAATACTCTCCCATTGGTGAGCTTAGTGATTTTGCAAAAGAGTATGCGGATTCATTACATAGCTCCTTAAATCATATAGCATGTATAGCTGATCATGATATGATAATCGCAGTGTCCGGTGTTTCCAAAAAAGAGTTGATGGACAAAAAAGTAAGTCCTGAAGTGGATAAAATAATTGATGAAAAAACCACTATTGTTTTTGATGGCGGCAACGGTAATAAAATGATTAATATTACTGCTGACGAAGAAGGAACTCCTAAGTATGCCGCAGGGGTATTGGCTCCTATTATATCAGAAGGCGATTCTATAGGTGCGGTATTAATCCTCAGTAAAGAATCAAATACAAAAATGGGTGATTTGGAAAAGAAAATAGCCGAGACAGCTGCAAGCTTTTTAGGGAAACAAATGGAAGATTAGTGAACGGGTGGCAGCCATGTTCTATAAGCTGCCATCTTTTGTTTTTTTGGTTGCTGTTCAGACTTTGTATAATTTACTTTCTTTTCTGTGGATTATATCAAAAACCTCAATGCCCTATCGGGGAGAGTATGATTTCATCAGTAATAAGCCCACAGGTTATTAGACTGGGAACTCAGCGATAGCGGCAAATATAAGAATCTATATTAAGATTATGGTTACTTCTGAACAGTAGCTTTTTTTGAAGGCTTAAGGGTTCTATTGAGGATGAAATTTGTATATTTTAGATTATAGATATGATAGAATGTATTTGTCTTAAAGATGAGATTTGGAGGTCCATAATGAAGAGCAGCAAACAATCCTTTGTTAAAGGGGCTTTAATACTGACCGTATCGGGTATAATAGCCAAGGTTTTGGGTGCAATTTACAGAATACCGTTAGGTCAGATTATTACCTCGGAAGGTATGGCTTATTATCAAACAGCTTACGATTTATATATATTGGCTTTAAATTTCTCATCCTATTCAATTCCGATTGCAATATCAAAGTTAGTTTCCGAAAGGCTTGAAATGGGGCGTAAATTAGAGGCGCACAAAGTTTTTAAAACTGCCCTGGCCATGTTAGCAGTTTTGGGTGCAATTCTTTCAGTAATTCTTTTTTTAAATGCCGAGTATTTTTCTTTGCTGGTAAAAAATCCGGGCTCTTTCTATGCTATTTTGGCAGTTTCGCCTGCTATTTTAACAGTTTCCGTCAGTGCTGCATATAGAGGTTATTTTCAGGGGATGCAAAACATGAACCCAAGTGCTGTCTCACAAGTAGTTGAGCAGATCACGAGGGTATCGGCGGGTTTTATTTTGGCTATAATGCTATTGCCTTTAGGATATGAGCAAGCTGCATCGGGAGCCGTTTTTGGCACAGTCATAGGAGGGATTTTCAGTTTTATCACTCTCTACATCATATATTTGAAAAGGAAAAAAGATATATATGAGGATATTAAAAGTGATATAAGCCGCAGAGTAGACAGTACCGGCAGTATTATAAGCAAGATAATAAAGTTTTCAATTCCCATAACCATAGGCGGGAGCATCATGCCTATTATGGGTCTTTTAGATACATTCATTGTTATGGATAGACTCCAGGCTGCCGGATTCAATCAGCGTACTGCAACTATGTTGTTCGGTCAGCTTAAAGCAATAGCAACTTCATTTATTAATTTACCCCAGGTATTCACAATATCCTTGGCCGTTTCTTTGGTGCCATCCATATCAGAGTCCATGGCCAAAAGGGATATACTGACAGTAAAGAAGAAAAGTGAATTGGCGATAAAAATGAGCATGTTGTTGGGTTTGCCGGCTGCGGCGGGGCTATTTATTTTGGCAAATCCCATAATGCAAATGTTTTATCCTAACGAACCGGAAACACTGGGCATGTCGCTTAGATACTTATCTTCGGCTGTGGTTTTCTTGACTCTTGTTCAAACTATGACCGGTATACTCCAAGGAATGAATAAGGAAAGAATACCTGTTATCAATCTAACCATCGGTGCACTAGTTAAGGCGCTGATAAGCTATTTTTTGACGTCAATACCGAGTATAAACATTAAAGGTGCAGCTCTGGGAACGGTTATAGGCTATGCGGTGGCTACAGTTTTGAATCTAAGAGCCATTATAAGATATCAGGAAAAAAGCTTGAATATAGTAAATATAACGATAAAGCCGGTTTTTGTGACCACGGTTATGGCTGCCGTTGCTTTCTATGTCTATAAATTTTCTTATATATATACTATGAGGAATTCTTTATCCACATTGGTCAG
>CAYXAT010000038.1:0-2832 GCA_964462065.1 uncultured Clostridiaceae bacterium
TGAAGACCTTGTTCCAGTGTTTCTTCAAAACGTTTTTCTTCTATATCGATAATGCTTAGGATGTATTCTTCTCTTTCCTTTAGTTCCGGATATGCATCACAGCTTCTTTCTATAACTTTTCTTGCTGCTTTACCAAGGAACGAGCCATTGATATTAAGCAGCTTTCCGTGTCTTACAGCCCTTCTTAACAGTCGTCTTAATATATAACCTCTGCCTTCGTTACTTGGCAGTATTCCGTCGGATACCATAAAGGTAACGCTTCTTATATGATCAGTTATTACCCTTATTGAGACATCTGTTTTTGCATTGTCTTTGTATTTTACACCGGCAAGCTCACAAATATATTCTAATATATAGTTTAAAGTATCCACCTCAAATATACTTTTCGTCCCTTGCATTACAGATGCCATTCTCTCCAGACCCATGCCCGTATCAATATTTGGATGTTCAAGTTTGTTATAGTTTCCTTCTTCGTCTTTATCAAATTGAGTGAATACTAAGTTCCAAAACTCCATATATCTGTCGCATTCGCATCCTACAGCGCAATCCGGACTGCCGCAGCCGTATTCTTCTCCCCTGTCATAGTATATTTCGGAGCAGGGACCGCAGGGACCCAAGCCAATCTCCCAAAAGTTATCTTCTTTACCCATTCTCACAATCTTTTCTTTGGGAATACCAATTTTTTTATTCCAAATTTCAAAGGCTTCATCATCATCTTCATATATTGTTATCCATAGTTTTTCTTCAGGCAGCTTCAGCCATTCGGTGCAAAACTCCCATGCCCACTTAATTGCATCATCTTTAAAGTAGTCACCAAATGAAAAGTTCCCCAGCATTTCAAAAAAGGTACCGTGCCTATCCGTTTTACCCACTCTCTCTATATCCGGGGTTCTAATGCATTTTTGGCATGTGGCTACTCTTTTATGAGGTGGGGTTTTTTGTCCCGTAAAATAAGGTTTTAAGGGTGCCATTCCGGAATTTATCAACAATAAGCTTTTATCGTTTTCAGGTATCAAAGAGGCAGACTTCATCCTCAAGTGATCTTTGGTTTCAAAAAATTTTAAAAACAGTTCTCTTATTTCATTTAATCCGTATTTGTTCATATATTCATCCTCCTATCATAAATATAAAAATCCCTCATCCCTGTGTAGGGACGAAGGAATCTCTTCGTGGTACCACCCTAGTTGCCAAATGGCCGCTTTGTCGGTTAAACCGATGCAGTATAACGGCTGCTCCGTCTTTTTGATGCTCAGCGGTAGCTTCAACTATTATTTGAGGAATTTCACCCAACATCCTCTCTCTGTCTTTGGCAACAGTCTACTTATCCGCCTCATAGCAATATATGAAATTATCTCAAATTATATAGCAGAGCCATATGGTTGTCAATCTTTCGCAAATCATTTTCCATAACTACACGGTTTAACTATATCTGTTATACATATCCCTTAAATTGCTTGCCTGGATACCTTGTTCTTCGGCATATTGTTTAAACAGGCCTGCTACTTCGTCATCATCGATTCTTTTCGAATACATTTCAAAATCGCGAACTAATTCCATGGTGTTCATCCAGGCTCTTTGCAGGCAATCCCTGCTGTTCATTTTATCGTCGGACATATCTGCACCTCCAAAAACTTTAAATATAATTTTTGCTATTGGAGATATTTTATGCAGATATTTGTTTAAGATACGATTATTCCACCGCCGACTAATATATCATCCTTATAAAAAACAACAGATTGGCCTTTTGTTATTGCTCTTTGTTCTTCATCGAAAACCACTTTAACTTTATTGTCTTCAATGGGTGTAATTGTCGCCTCGGATTCATTAGCCGTGTATCTTATTTTTGCTTTAATATCCAAAGGTTTCTCTAGTTTATCAAAAGGAATAAAATTTAAATTATCCGCTATCAGTTCTTTTTTAAAAACTTCATCTTTATCACCTAAGACTACCAGGTTTTTATCGGCGATTATATCCACAACAAATAAAGGCTTTCCTACGGCAATGCCTAAGCCTTTTCTTTGGCCTATGGTATAATTTATGATTCCTTTATGCCTGCCCAATATATTGCCCTCGGTATCTATAAAGTTTCCCGGCACTATTTTCTTATCGGTTCTTTCTTTTATAAACCTTACATAATCATCGTCTTCTATAAAACAAATTTCCTGGCTATCGGGTTTGTTGGCAATGTTAAGCCCTATTTCTTGGGCTATTTCTCTTACTTGAACCTTTGAGTAGTCTCCCAGGGGCAGCACTATGTGCTTTAATTGGTCTTGGGTAAGGTTATAAAGTACATAGGTTTGATCCTTTTCCGGGGATGTTGCTTTTTTTATCAGATATCTGCCCAATGCTTCATCGTATTCTACTTTTGCGTAATGTCCGGTGGACATGTAATCAGCACCGAGCTCCTTTGCTTTTTTAAAAAACATATCATATTTTATATATTTATTACAAGCGACGCACGGGTTTGGCGTGCGTCCTGTAAAATATTCATTAACAAAATATTTCATTATTTTTACTTCAAATATTTCTCTGAAATCAAATTCATAAAAAGGAATATCTAAAGCATCGCAAACTTTTTTTGCGTCTTGAGCAGCGGGACATAAGGCACAGGTACTGTCATTTTGACCTTCTGCATCCTTCAGTTTCATCGTGGCGCCGATTACTTCGTAACCTTTTTCTTTCAGTAAATATGCAGCCACAGAGCTGTCTACGCCGCCGCTCATGGCAACTAAAACTCGATTATTCACAAAAACACCTACTATTTATTTTGCCTTTATTGTTATACTATTTATTATGCTTCTTTTTATAGTCTTCTATAGCCGCATTTATTGC
>CAYXAT010000038.1:2932-5718 GCA_964462065.1 uncultured Clostridiaceae bacterium
AGTGTATACGGTATTTTATCCATAATGCCTTTGATCAGCCTGTCCCTCAAATGCATCATTTCTTTATTATATTCATCGATATTTTCTGTTGCTATTTCAATGGCTTTGCCCAGGCCTATTATTCCGGGCACGTTTTCTGTTCCGGCTCTTTTGCCTTTTTCCTGAGCACCACCATAGATAAGATTATTAATTCTAACGCCTTTTCTTATATAAAGTACTCCCACGCCTTTAGGTCCGTAAAATTTGTGGGCTGACAGCGATAAAGAGTCTATGTTTTGTTCTTTTACATTTATCTTCACGTTGCCTATTGCCTGAACCGCGTCGGTGTGGAAATATATTTTATTCTCTTTTGCTATTTTCCCTATTTCTTCAACCGGTTGTATCGTTCCGATTTCATTATTGGCATACATTATGGAAATAAGAATTGTTTCGTCATTTATTGCCGACTTCAATTCTTCTATATCTATCATTCCGTATTTGTCAACATCTAAATAAGTAACCTTAAATCCTTCTTTTTCTAAGCTTTCACAGGTATAAAGAGCAGCATGGTGTTCTATCTTTGTTGTTATGATGTGATTACCTTTATTCTTATTGGCATATGCAATCCCTCTGATTGCCCAGTTATCCGATTCAGAACCGCCTGCGGTAAAAAATATCTCCTCTGGCTGCGCTCCGATAGCTTTCGCAACTCTCTGTCTTGCGATATCAATTTGTTTTTTTACTTCCCTGCCAAAGGAATGCAAACTGGACGGATTACCGTATATCTCGGCAAAAAAGGGTAACATTTCTTTTAATACTTCCGGGTCTGTATATGTTGTTGCCGAGTGGTCCAGGTATACTCTTCTTTCCATAATCACTACTCCTCACTTATTATGTTTTTATTTGGATTTAGTTTATTGAAATCGTTAACCATATCTTGTAACGTTATCCCATCTATTACGGTATTAATGCTTTCGGATATTTTTTCCCAAAGCAGTCTTGTGGCGCAATTATCGGCATTTATGCATTCGAATTCTTCTTTATCCAAAACACATTCCGATGGCGCCAAAGGCCCTTCCAGTATTCGTATTATTTCGCCTACAGTTATTTCTTCGGGACTTTTTGAAAGCAAATAGCCTCCCTTTGAGCCTCTTATACCTTCTACCAAACCTTTTTTTCTTAGAGGAGATATAAGCTGTTCCAAATAAGTCACAGAAAGCAATTGCCTTTCGGCTATTTTATTTAAGGATATGGAGCCTGAACCATAGTTTAAAGCCAATTCAAGCATCATTTTTAATCCGTATCTGCTTCGAGTGGATAGTATCAATTTTATACCTCCTTTTTAATTCATACTAAATAACTCGGATATCAATATTAGATTAGCACCTTTTACTTTGACTGTCAATTTATTTTTAACTCAATTTTTGCAAAAAGTCAGGCACGGCATAAAGCCGTGCCCATCTATATCAAATTGTTGATATCACCTGTGGTAATACCAACAATATTGGATATTTTTGAAACAAATATTTAATGTTGATAGTATTTATTTTTTGTTCTGATACTTTTTTATTATTGTTCTGATACAACTATAAATTTAATGTAGATCCTTATATTTACCACAATTACCGGTTTACAAGTCTAATGGTCTGTAAGCTTGTTATGGATGAAATCAAACTATCCCCGGCTGAAGCATTGTGGCTTTTAATATATTCCATAGAAAAGAGCATAAACTATACAATGTGTGAACTGTAATACTTTTTTATTAATTATAATCTTTTGAAGGCTTAATTCCGATGGTCCTTTTACATTTTCCTTTTGATTCATAGTATATAGTATGAAAAGATGTTAATTTTGTGTAAAGCATTTTCATCTTTATCAGACAAAATAATAGTTTTTAATCAGCTATAAATGTTCAGGCAGGTACGAAACCTGCCTTTATAAATTGCTATTTTATTAATTTATTTATATATTCGGATGTGGACAGTGCCAAAAGCGCACCGTAGTCCAACAGAAAATCCATGGTATCTCCTACTTTATAGTCCTTTTCGCTGTCACTGACATCAATTAACATATGGTCGCTGCTGGCGCCAAGGATAATCAGTTTTTCATCAGTGGGTGTCAATCCGTCGATTTTTGCGTCTTGTTTGCCCACGGCCACAATGGCACGTTTCCTAATTCCCCGGTCCTCGAAAACGGGTTTTGTTCCAAAGGCATCCACACCTATTTCTCCGATGGGAATCGAGGGCTTTTCTTTCAGTTCAACTATTTCCGCCGTCAGAGTGAAGCAATCGTTATAGGAGCCTTTTACTCTTCCGCCGTAAGCCGTTTCATTGCCAAGGACAACGGATTCGCCGAATCGTAAGTTGTTTACGCCTTTTGGTATTGTGCCGTTATCTACAAGATAAATGCTGCTGGAGTTGCCGCCGGATATAATATCCAATTTGATATTGTATTTCTTTTCTATTTCTGAGGCTATTTCAATCAGCTTTGAAAGGTTATCTACCTTCGGTATGACTGCTCCGTAACATGTTAGATTTGTCCCTATACCTTTTAGGTTGATTCCTTTTAAGTCAATCAGTTTACCTGCATATTCTACGGCATCATCCATCCATACTCCTTCACGGAGGTCTCCCAAGTCAACCATTAGTATGATATCATGAACTTTGCCTTTTTTTATTGCCGCTTCCGATAAAGCCTCTATAACGACATATTCCGAGTTGAGACTGATATCGGCATATTCCACAACTTCTTCAACCTGAGACAACATTGGGATTCTAAGAAGCATTTTCGGTATATCCAAATGCTTT
>CAYXAT010000038.1:5818-14627 GCA_964462065.1 uncultured Clostridiaceae bacterium
TATTTTTTAGACAGGACACCCAAAGATGCAAAAATATAGTCATGGTCAATCAAAATCTTTGCTTCTTTTGTCGGATAGAGTTCAAGACCCTTACCGTGTCCTGCCGCTTTTCCTAATATATCTATATTGTTGGGCAAGCGGGTTAAAGCGCCGCCGGTGCCGATAATATATTTAATATTAGATAAATCCTTGCCTTCCGCTATGGTCTTTTTACCGGAAGGACCATATATATATCTGAGTTTGCCCGCATGTCTTTCCAACGATGTCAGCACCGCTTCTTTGGTCAGCCTTTCAACAAATCTTTTTTCTTCTTCCGTTTCCGGTATGGGATGTGTTTTGCTTATCAATTCTTCAACATTTGCAAATTCATTTTTCAGCTCATCAATCCCGATTTTTTCAACTATGTGTTTCAAGTTAACATATACGCCTAAATCCCCTTCCACGGTTCTTTTTGCATAGGGTTCCGGGCTGATCAAAAGTTTATTTATTTCTTCGGAGCCTTCCGTTACTGAGTGTACGTCCGTTGTGGCCCCGCCCACATCAAATATAACAAGGTCTCCTATGCTTTCCTTTAGAAGTCTTGCAGCTTCCATAACGGCACCGGGAGTGGGGATAATGGGACCGTTTACCATTTCTCTAACTGTTGTCATCCCGGAGGCGTGAATAATATGTTCCTCAAAAACATCCTGGATTACTTTTCTTGTAGGTTCAATGTTCAAGAAATCTATACGGGGATAAACATTTTCCACCAAATACAGCTTTATTCCCGCTTCTTCGCAGATTAATGCCACTTCATCTCTGTTTTCTATATTGCCCGCATATATGATGGGGATTTTCAAATTTGAATTGGCGATTAGCTCCGTATTGTATAAAGCCGTATCTCTTTCACCGTAATCCACGCCGCCTGCTATAAGTATTATATTGGGATTTATATCAATTATCTTTTTTAAATCAATTCTTCTAAGTCTTCCGGCGGTAACCATTTTTATAATCCCGCCGGCACCCAATGCGGCTTCTTTTGCGGCCCTCACCGTCATATCGTATACCAAGCCGTGGACGGTCATCCTGAGACCTCCGGCCGCGCTGCTGGTAGCAAGCATTTCGCCGTATTGTAAATCTTCTGTATTCAGATTTTTCTTTAAATCATTTATTGCACCCCTGAGTCCCACGGTTACATCGCCTTCTAAAACGCTGGTAGGGGCTTGACCCTGCCCGATAAACTTCGGGCAGGGTGTCCCTATATCAGTAAATCCGTTTATTACCGTCGTGGTACTTCCTATTTCAGCTACTAATACGTCGATTTTCATAGCCTTTACTTTATTTCCCTTCTTCTTTTAACAAGGTAACTTGCGACTTCATTTCCGTGTGTTCCTCTTCCGAATCCTACATCCATTCCTGCGTCTCTTGCGATTTCGTTTGTCACCTGAGTTCCGCCGCAGGCCAAGATGACTTTATCCCTTATGCCTTTTTCAACGCACAGTTCATGTATCTTTCTCATGTTCTTAATATGAACATCATCGTGAGTAATAATGGTGCTTGCAAGTATAGCATCGGCTTTTGTCTCTATGGCTGCATCCACTAATTTTTCCACGGGAACCGAGGTACCCAGGTACAGGTATTTGATACCGAAACCTTCGATACCGCCGTGCTTTATATCCAAAGTTTCTTTCAGCCCTACGGAGTGCTCATCTTCACCGACGGTAGCAGCTACAACGAACAAGGGTTCTTCTTCTATGGCATCTCTGATTTCCTGATCGGATAGTGTGGGAACTTTTTCAGGAATTATAAGTTCGTCTACGTCTATTTCAAACTTTACTTTTCCTTTGATTTCAACAAGTGTTCCTTCTGCGGGATGCATAACATTTTTATGGATAACGGTTACATCTTCCAGCCCCATCTTTTCACCGCACTTAATGGCAGCAAATTCCGCTGTTCTTTCGTCCAGGGGTAGGAATATAGTAACGGCAACCACACCGTCTGCTCTCCACTCAACCTCGGGTTTTATATAGCTGGTGTCATAGTATCTTTCCGATTCTTCCAATCTTACATTCACGTTATCGAACTCATCCAATTCGTCAATGTAAATAATCTTTGACGGGTCTTCAAAGGTATCTCCGCCTATGGCATCTGATGCCTTTGCAAATTCTTCAGGTATGTTGTTATATCCGTAATGAACTGAAACGGGTGCGAAATAGTCTTTGTCTCTTTCAAATATCATACCTACGCCTATACCGCCGTCGATTTGTCTCGGTATACCGTCACCGTTTCTTTCCGGATAGTAGCCGCTGTCAATGAAGAATCCTTCTTCAACAGCTTTGAAGTAACCGCCTACTTCCAACATTTCTTCCATAAAGAGCACTGCTCTTTCTTTGATTTCCCTTATGTCCTTGCCTAATATGCCGTCTCTGTCCAGTTTAACCAATTCCCTTAAGCCGTCCATACCGTTTAGTGCCTGTTTTGCAGTATCGCATGCTGCGATATTATAATAATGCCACGGCACGTTTCTGCCTTCGTCGGGGGTTATGGTTGATTGGATATCGGCGCTGGTAAGTCTGGAAATAATCATATTCAGTGTATGAGTTACTGTTGCTTCTTTCGCATCGGATTCCATGTATTTCGTGTTTTGTTGCGCTCTCATCTTGTATTCCGAGAAAAAGTCTCTGAGTGCAACTGCATAGGGCAAGTCAAGTCTCATACAAGGTGCCGGAGTTCCTGTGGGAGGAACAGTTGATAATGCAATGTTTTCCGGCTTCATTCCGATTTTTCTTGAAAAGGCTGAGTTAATAGCATGCTGAACCATAAGCTCGGGCATTACTTTCCATGCTTTCATGGCAGTAGCGTTGGCATTATGAGCACCGTCAATTTGCAGCATATCTGCCCATACCATTACCTTTTTAGCTTCACAGGCATCAACAAAGCTTCTTATCATATTT
The DNA here is from genome assembly GCA_964462065.1 of uncultured Clostridiaceae bacterium. GTDB lineage: Bacteria > Bacillota > Clostridia > Lutisporales > Lutisporaceae > JAAYKT01. The sequence continues at coordinate 8,752 of CAYXAT010000038.1, forward strand.
ACGTTTCTGTAAAGAACGTTATATTGGGGATCCTGATGGGCTCCATTTACGCCTTCTTCGGCAAACATTACCGCAATATCGGGACCTGCCACACCGGATACATAGGAGTGGAAGTTTATCGGTCTGCCTACTTCATCTTCTATTAAATCAAGAGCTTTTCTGCTTGCTCTTACTTGTTTTCTTGTAACCATGATTCCGCCGATACCCTGGTTAGTACCTTCCAGCAAGGAGTCTATATGGGATTGTCCCGCTGTCCTTATAACCATTATGTGATCGGCACCGTGCCAGGCTGCCATTCTCATTCTTCTTAGGTCATCTTCAAATCTGCCCGACGCTATTTCAGTGGTAATAACGCAATCCGGCTGGGGGTCGATATAGCCGAAGCCCCTGCTGCCGGGAAGAGGTATAGTGTTTTTCAGCCCTTCGGAGGTTTCGAAAAATTCAAAATCTCCTATCTTTCTCTTTTCATTGGCTCCTTCTCTCCAGTGCCAGCCTCTTCTCCTCGGTCTGTAATCTTCCAAGCCTTCTAAAATACCTTTTATATCTATCTTTTTGTTTGGGTCCAATTTCATTATTTCTCCCCTCCTTCAAAAAGAGCTTCAACTTCATCCCAATGTTTGTCTTCCACAAGTGCCAGACCTGCTTCTCTGACGGATACGCCTAATTTTTTAGACAGTCTCCAAACAACGTTGCCTGCACCTTTGCCCATCAAGCCTTTTTTCATTACGCCTTCCACTATGGGTTTGGCTTCCAAGCTTGAAAAGCCCATACGCAGAAGAACACTTCTTTCTATTGCGGGAGTAGTGTTTTTGTATCCCATTTCAAGCATCGGCTCTACAATTTTGTCAGCTAATTCCCAGAATTTATTCTTTAGTTCTTCTTCCGTGAGATTTTCTAAATGCTTTCGCCTTGCTAAATAATCGTCCGGTCTTTTCACTTTTAACCCTCCGTTCAATTTTATTTTACGCTTGCTCCTAATTCTTTTAGCGCGTCTAAAACAAACTGTTCATTGCTTTTCGCATCTTTAACTATAAAATCAAAGTCTTCTTTGCTGATTTCTTTTTTACCGTAATTATTGACGGCATTTTTGACATAGGATGCTCTCGCTTTATCCAAATCAAAATCTCTAACTTTGATTCTGCTCGGGCTGTCAGGGAAGATTATATTTTTGCCGGGTTTTTCTTCTTCAGTATCACCGAATAATACTTCAATGCCATTTTGCTTTGCAAAGCTGATTTGCGGCATGGGGTGTTTGCCCGCTCCGGTGTACTCAGTTTCCTGAACTATTATTGTCTGATCTTCATCCATTTCCTGTGCCAATGCAAAAGCCGCGGTCAATGATGTATTGCCTGCCGGGCCTCTCTCAATTCCTTCAAGGACTGAAAGGGCTTCTGTGATGTAGAATACTTCGCCCTGTTTAACAAATATATATCTGTCCAAGTATCTTAAAGGCCTTGCCGCATTACGGGGTACATCGGCTCTGTCCGGCCATGTTGCGAATGGAATACCGAATCCGGTGTGACCGGTTGTAAAGGATTTTCTGTTAAAATCATGATCGGATGCCATATGCAGGCCTGACAAGTCAACGCTTGCCCCTACTACTTCAATATTTTCGGCTCCGGATTTAATTATGCCTCTTGCGGTACCGGTTACATTTCCGCCGCCTGCGTGAGTGATAAGTACTTTGTCCGGGTCTTTTCCCAATTTTTCTCTGAACTGCATTACCAGTTCATAACCCAAGGTCTCAACTCCGGCGATTCCGAAGGGTGTATACAATGAAGCGTTAAAATATCCCGTTTCTTCAAGGAGAAGAAGGAATGTATAGAAAAGCTCCGGTCCCACGGATAGTTGTACAACTTCTGCACCGTAAGATTCGCATACTCTTTGTTTTTCAAGGATTTCCGGCTGCCCCATCATTTTGCTGTCATAGCATTCCTGCACCACGATGCAATGCAAACCTGCCATAGCGGCTTGTGAAGCAACAGCAGCACCGTAGTTTCCGCTTGTGGCTGCGATTACGCCTTTGTAGCCCATTCTTTTTGCATGATAAACTGCATTTGCCGCTCTTCTTGCTTTAAAGCTGCCGGAGGGGTTGGCGGCTTCGTCTTTTATAAATATTCTTGCGCCTTTGCCTTTTGGCGAATACTTTCTTGCCAGCGCAGTAAGATTCTTCATTTCTAAAATTGGAGTATTGCCTACTCCGGTACGTCCCTGTATTTCCTGGATTTCATCCAGTGAGTAGCCGGCTTCTCTCATCATTCTTTCGTAATCAAAAGCTATACCGCCGGATTCAAATATACTGTAGTCAATGCCTATGGCATTTTTCATTATTTCATTTTTTCTGCCCATTACGGCTGAATAAGATACGTCTCTGGCCATTAATTTTCACCTCCGAATAATTCATTCTTGAGCTGCATATCTATCTTGGTCAGTTCCGGCACATAATCTCCGAAATCGTGAATGTATCTGGGATTGATAGCAAATAATTTGCCTGTTACCATTCTTCCGGTAACCGTTTTAATCTCAACTTCTTCTCCCATTTTTGCTTCATGTTGGGCAAAACCTTTTACCCATAATTCCAAAGGAACTTTTTTTGTGTCTTCCGGCAGGTGCTCTGCTCTTTCTTCAGGTTTTAATACTATTTGATGAATCTGCACCCAATCGCCTTTCTTTGCAATTTCCATTTGAATACCTCACCTTCGCTTTATATTAAAATTTAAACTGATACAGTTTTATATTTTGGGTCTCAATTTTAAGAAGAGGAGATTAATCTTCCCCTATGGAGATTAATTCTCCTCTATATAATTATTTTTCAATTAAATCTCTCACGTCACCCATCATTGCTCTCGGCACCGGTAAGTCTATCATAGTCTTCAGGCCGGGTCTTGCATTTATGACATGGGGTATCATGTTGACGCACATTGCGATAGTTCCTATTCCGCCGGGAACTTCGGGTTGATTTGCTACGTTTACGTTCGGTGTGCCTTTGATGATTACATAGTCACCTGTATGTGTTCCTTCCAATTCGGGTTCGATTTGCTGAGGATGATCCATTTCAATCTTTAGCTCGCCGTCTACATAACCGAAGCCTTTCATTGCGCATCCGGCTACATCCCCGGGTTGAACTTCTGCATGGGGAGCTTTTCTGTATACTGTTGAAACTATGGGTTCCATAGTCTGTTTAACTTCACCGCTGAGCTTCCAGCCCAAAGCATTGGCTATCATAGCAATGGATTCGTTGAATCCTACGTGTCCAGCAATTTTGCCTGTTGCGGCGCCTTCTTTAAATTCTTCAACTGTGGTTCCGATTCCCTGTTCATGCATTACTAAAGGTCCGAAAGGTGATAAGCTGTTTACTCTTCTTGCCAAGACATGTTCTACATCGATGCAGCAGCCTGTTAAGCATACTACCAATAAATCCATTATCAGTCCCGGGTTAATACCGGTTCCCAGTACTGTTACACCGTTTTCTTTTGCAATTTTGTCCATCTCTGCTGCCAATTCAGGTTCTTGTTGCATCGGATATGCCATTTCCTCCGCACTGGATATTACGTTTATTTTCTTTTCCAAACAGTATTTTATTTTATCGAATGTATTTTTAACAAAAGAGTCGGTACAAATAAGTACAATATCAGCGGCTTTTTCGGTTATTACTTCTTCATAGCTGCCTATGATTACATCGGGATTATCTCCTCTTTCAACACTTAAATAATCATACATGCTTTTCCCGAGCTTAGCGCCTCTGCCGACAACACCGACGACCTCAATACCCTTTTTCTTAAGTATCATTTCAGCCATGCCGCCGCCCATTGAACCAAGTCCCCAAATTATGACTTTTACATTTTCTCTCTCCATGTTTATCCTCCTTATTTTTATAATAGTTGTACGTTTTTCTACATGTATTAATTTAGCAATTATCATGCCAAGTGATATGTCAGAAATTGTCGTATTGTCAGACTTAATTGTGTTAAATGTGTATGTTTTACATATAAAAATGGCAAAATGAGGATTGTGTCTTCATAATATTCTAAAAATAGCTTTGTATGCAAGTATATTTGCTGTTAGAGCAAATATACTTGCGCTTGCCGCTTTATCATACATATATAATTATTGGCAATTAGAGGCGTAACAAAACTCTAGGTGCAAATATGTTTGCACCTATGACGCTTATAAACCTATGAATTATATATTTTCCAAAGATTATGCGGTTTTTCATATTTTGTCCGCCAATTACTTTTTTAATACTTACTAATTTTTTTTGTTATCAATTTTATATTTCTTTATTTTATGTTGTAAACTTTGCCTTTTGATGCCCAAGCTTTCGGCAGCTCTTGTAATATTAAAAGAATTGTTTTTCAAAGAATTTGTAATGAGCTTTTTTTCTATGCCGTTTAGTACCTCGTCCAAGGTGTTATCATCATTTATCATATATTTTATATCGTCAAGGCCTTTATTCTTTATTATCATATCCTTAATTTTAGTTGAAAGATGTGCGGGTTTTAGGATATGTTCTTTTTCTATCATATTCATTGCGCTTTCAATTATATTTTCCAATTCTCTCACATTCCCGGGCCAATCATAGTTCATAAAGGAGGTTTCCACCTCTTTTGAGAGATTCCATACATCTTTTTGAAGTATCAGGTTATATTTTTTAATAAAATGCTCCGACAAAAGTGTAATATCCTTTTTTCTGTCTTTAAGGGGTGGTATTCGTATATTTATTACGTTCAATCTGTAATATAAATCCTTTCTTAAAGCATTTCTTTCTATGGCTTTTTGGGGTTCTTCATTGGTTGTCGCAATGATTCTTACATCACAGGGGATGTCCGTAAGACCCCCAAGCCTTCTGATAAAGCCTTCCTGTAAAACCCTGAGAAGCTTCGCCTGTAAGGGTAGGCTCATAGAATTTATTTCATCTAAAAGTAAAGTGCCCCCATCAGCCTGCTCAAAAAGGCCGGGTCTGTTTATGGCGCCGGTAAAGCTGCCCTTTGTAGTACCGAATAATATTCCTTCCAGCAAGGTTTCGGGGAGAGCCGCACAATTCTGGGCAATAAAGGGCTTGTTATGCCTGTTACTGTCATTATGAATGCTTTGCGCAAAAAGCTCCTTGCCTGTACCTGTTTCTCCATAGATAAATACTGTGGAAGTTGATTTTGACGCTGCCTTCGCATAGGATATTGTATTTAAAAACTCATCGTCTTCGCCGATAATGCATCTGAAGGTATAGCCCTTTACATTCTTTTTCCCCGTATCATTAGTTGCCAATTCCTGCTGCAGTATTTGCAGCTTTCTCAAAAGTTCCTTCTCTTTGGTTATGTCTTTTGCTATTTCCACCGCGCCGTATTTATCCGGCGATATTTTAAAAGGTATGGTGCTATTTATAGTGTTAATCTGTTTGCCATATGTATTAAGATATGTTTGATTGCTTAGAAAAATCGGCTTCCGCGTTTTTAAAACAGTGAGAACGGTGCTTGTCTCCTCTGAAAGGAAAGGAAATATCTCTAAAATGCTTTTTCCCATAACCTCGTTAATGTCCAATCCTTCCAGCTCGCTCATAAATTTGTTATAGAAGATGGTTCTGCTGTTATCATCCACTACATGTATTCCCGCATTTATATTATCGATTATAACCTCTAAAATTGACTTATAAATTAAATTTACACCCATAATACACCTCATGATATTTATGATATTTCTTGCCTCTTCTATTATATCATAAGCTACAGGTATAGGTGTTTTATGATTTTTGTACTTCATCTATATAGTAATTATAAAGGCAAAACCATAAGTTTAATAATGATCTTTATTTTTTATGGCACAGATGACAGTTTTCTCGAATAAAAAATATTGAACTATACGTGTAAAGGGCGTATAAT
>CAYXAT010000039.1:0-14534 GCA_964462065.1 uncultured Clostridiaceae bacterium
ATCATGTAAAGCATAACCTATCTCCAATGGAAAATTTGATTGCAGGATATATCAACGCACGATTGGATTTATATTTGAAAATACTACAAGACTAAGGCCGCTTTAAAAGAAAAAATATGATATTGATTTAAGTCTAATTGTCAGGATGCTATGGATTCAAAGGTAATACCCCTTGGCAAGAGGGCACCAGTCTTGATGGTCATCAGAATCACAGCAATAAGGCACATTGAGTGCGTGGTATTGATGTCAAGGGTTGAGAATGGGGTGTCCGCAAGCGATTTTCCTTGTGACAGAGCAGGTTAGATGTCAACGCTCAAGAGTGGTCAGGTTAGATGTTGGCATAAAGCTAAAATAGACTAATCATCATTTCAAAAACAACCCGATATGTTTATTAGCTACAAAGCATTGGGGTGAATATATGCGAATTTTTGCACTAGAATTGAATAACGATATAAAAGGCATAGCCGAACGCAAAAAATACATTGAATCCTTGATTTCTCGGCTTCCATCGCCTGATATTGTTTTACTTCCGGAAATGGCAATATGCAGTTATATGGCAAGCCAAGAAGCATGGAAATATGCTGATAATTGTGGTAAAGATACTTCGGCCTGGGCGATGGGAATAGCTGCAAAATACCATACATATATCGGAGTTGGTTATATTGATTATGAAAATGGAGATTACTTTAATCGTTATTTGATTGCAGATAATAAAAAGGTCCATAGTATTATTACAAAAAGTGAAGGTGAGTCTGCTGTTTTCAAAAGAGGCTGGTTCGGGAGTATTATTATTACACCATTTGGAAATGTAGCTGTTGCGATTTGCTATGATTCCAGGCGAAGACATTTTTATGACAATATTAAAGATAAATCAATCAGCCTAATTGTATTTCCTCACGGAAGCCCTGCAGACCCGAAAAAAGATGCTGAGGAAAAAAGAGCCAATGATTATCTCTGTAACACATATGCTAATGCATTTGGAGTTCCTGTAATCTATATAAATAGTGTTGGGAAGCTTGAATATATGCCAGGAAAAATGGGTGTTCTGATGAAAAAAGCAGGATTCACCATGAACGGCAAATCCAAAATCTATGCACACGGCGGCAATAATATTATTTGTAACAGTCAATCGGCAATAGGACATTATATAGGTATATCTGAACATAAACGTAAAAAAGATATACGCTTTTACGGTCAAGATTTAATTAAAGGGAATTTTTTATTTCGAAATTTTATACTGAAGTATGATGTTATAGCCGGCATTAAGCAATACAATGAAAGTTGCAAAAAGATGTAGAGCAAATTGTAACCTTATACCTATCATCTTATATCTATCCTTAGGCACATCAAAAGAACAAGTTAAGAATGGCGTTGATAATAATAGAAAGGCGAAAAGGGCAAGTCTAAACTTGTAAAAAAGACTACCTAACTATATAAAGTAGAATTAGATTGATAGAGCTAAAATTATATTAGGGTTGGCATGGCGGATTGTAGTGTTAGGTAGCAAAAAGATAAAAATCTGATAAAATGTAATATATCGGTAAACGAAAATGAAGGAGGATAAAATGGGAAGTAACCCCACATTAAAGACGAGAGAATATATAACTTCAAAGAAAGAAATGAATCGACGAAAAACAGCTTTTATTAATCTTTCAAGCAGTTTTTTTATCAGTTTATGTATATTTTCAATAGATGTTATAATATCATTACCACAAATTTTGGTACCGGTTTATATGATAGTGGCAACAATTATAATACTATTGATAGTCGGGTTAAATAAAATTTTTGATAACCAAACTTGTTTAAAAATTCGTCTTTCAGATAATGAACTTGAATGGAAATTTAAAAGTTCAAGCGATATTTGTGAATTGACCGATATAAGAAGTATACGAATAAAAAGAAATATTAAAGGGCTTATAAGAGAAATTAGAATCGGAATATATGGAATGAAATATCTTTATATAAATGGCCTCGAGGATTTTGAGAGATTCAAAGATGATTTGCTTTGTGTGACAAAAGGTGTAGATATTAAAGAGTTTAAGGAGTCTATTGATTTTGATCATCCACTATTTTATTTGTGCCTTGGAACATTATTTGGAATTTTCATAACGTTATTTTTTAGGTTAATACCACATATTGCCGAAAACAATATAAAAAATGTTCAATTTTTAATTGCAGTTTTTATTATTTTTATGGCAGGGCTTTTTCTTATAAATAAACCTGTAAGAGGAAGATATGGAAGCAAAAATATAATTGCTGATTATATATGTGGACTATTATTTTTAGCTATAGGTGTATTAATTATGATTATGAGTGGTTGGTAGGGTATATATTTCAAGAAAAAACGTAGAATTAGAGGCTAAATCGAGGCCGATAATATGGCACTTGGATTAAGCCTCTTTTAGCAAAATAATGGAAACATTTTGCTGAAACATGTATAATTAAAATAAGTGCAATCAACATCTTAAAGGAATACATGAGAAAAAGCTACGCCGTGAATGATGATCTGTTGAAAATAATGGCGGTGGGATTTATTTTGATGGAGACCTATAAGCTCATTGTAGAATTACTTGGAAAGGTGCAACATGAAACAATTCTACACAAAACGATTGAAGCGTTGGCTAACTATTACGAAGTCTTGCCTAATTGGGTAAGCAGCGAACCGGAACAAGAGGGCTTTGAAAGTGAAATTTTTGAAGTCTTTGATGATCATAACCATTAAACATTTGGAGGAAATATAAATGGCTGAAAATACAGGAAACATTGGATTTGAGGAGACCCTTTGGAAAGCGGCAGATAAGCTGAGAGGCAGCATGGATGCCAGTGAATATAAACATGTGGTATTAGGGCTGATCTTCCTTAAGTATATATCCGATAAATTTGAAACAAAGTTTAATGCACTTGTGGAAGAAGGTGCAGGCTTTGAAGAGGACCGGGATGAGTATGAAGCCGAGAATATATTCTGGGTTCCAAAAGAAGCAAGATGGACATTTATCAAAGACAATGCAAAGGATTTTAAAATTGGTCAGTATATAGATGACGCCATGATTCTAATTGAAAAAGAGAATACATCATTAAAAGGTGTGCTGGATAAACGCTATGCGAGGCCCGAAATTGACAAGCGGAGACTTGGAGAATTGATTGATCTCATTTCAACCATTAAACTTCATCAAAACGGAGAAAAAGATTTGCTTGGCAGAGTTTATGAATATTTCCTTGGCCAGTTTGCAAGCGCTGAAGGAAAAGGCGGAGGTGAATTCTACACGCCAACAAGCGTAGTTAAGACCTTAGTTGAAATGATTGAACCATTCCAAGGTAGGGTATATGACCCTTGTTGTGGATCAGGCGGTATGTTTGTGCAAAGTGAAAAGTTTGTGGAAGACCATCAAGGTAAGATTGAAAATCTATCAATCTATGGTCAGGAGCTCAACTCAACAACGTGGAAACTTTGTAAAATGAACTTAGCCATCAGGGGGCTTGATGCCAATCTGGGGTCACATCACGAAGATACTTTCCATCACGATCTTCATAAGACATTAAAGGCAGATTTCATCCTTGCCAACCCTCCTTTTAATGTTAGTGACTGGGGAGGCAATCAATTAACAGATGATGTGAGATGGAAGTTTGGTATTCCGCCTGCAGGTAATGCAAACTATGCCTGGCTTCAGCATATGGTATATCATTTAGCACCTAATGGAAGTGCAGGAATTGTTCTTGCTAACGGATCACTCAGCACGAACACCTCAAATGAAGGTGAAATCCGAAAGAATTTATTGGAAGGTGACATTGTCGATGCCATTGTGGCGCTCCCTGATAAATTGTTTTATTCTACAGGCATTCCTGTATCACTTTGGATTTTAAATAGAAATAAAAAAGATAATCCTAAGTTCAGATCGAGAGAAAATGAAGTCCTGTTTATTGATGCAAGACAATTGGGAGAAATGATTGATAGGAGACATAGAGAACTGACAAGAGAAGATATCGGCAAGATCTCGGAAACCTATCATGAATGGCGCAATATCGATGGCAAATATGAAGATATCAAAGGCTTCTGTAAGTCAGCCAAAATTGAAGAAATCAGAGAACATGAAAATGTTCTGACCCCGGGAAGATATGTAGGAATTGCAGATGTGGAAGATGATGGCATACCCTTTGATGAAAAGATGGAGAATATGACAGCGGAGTTAGCAGAACTTTTCGCTAAATCTCGATACTTAGAAGAGGAGATTAGAAAGAATCTTGGGGGGATTGGGTATGAGTTTTAATAATGAAGTTGCACTAAAAGATGTTTCAGAATACTCAAAAGAGAAAATAGATATCGAAGAAATAAGTATCTTAAATTATGTATCTACAGAGAATCTAGTACCTGATATCGGCGGAAAAGTTTTATCAAGCGGTTTACCAGGCAAGGGAAAGATTGCTAAATACCGTAAAGGGGATATTCTTATTTCCAATATAAGGCCTTATTTTAAGAAAATATGGCGAGCAGATAATGATGGTGGATCATCTAATGATGTTTTAGTTTTAAAGGCAAAAAAAAATATCTATGATAAGTTTTTATATTATAATCTAGCGTGTTCAGAGTTTTTTGATTTTGTTATGACTGGTGCGAAGGGCACTAAAATGCCGAGAGGAGATAAAAACCATATTTTAGATTATAGACTTAATCTCCCTTCGATCCAAGAACAAAAAGCGATAGCCCATATCCTTTCAACCTTAGATGAAAAAATTGAAGTAAACAACCTGATCAACAAAACTCTTGAGAATATGGCACAAACAATCTTCAAGCAATGGTTCGTAGATTTTGAATTTCCCAATGAAGACAGGGAGCCTTATAAGTCCAGTGGTGGAGAAATGGTCGAAAGTGAGCTTGGGTTGATCCCTAAGTGGTGGGAAGTTGGAAGAATTTACTCGATTGCAGATATTACCTATGGCGCACCCTTTAGCTCAAAACTATTTAACGAAGTTGGCGAGGGATTACCATTAATTAGGATTAGAGATTTGAAGTCGGGTGAACCACAATTTTACACGACCGAAGAACATAAAAAAGGTACAATAATAATTCCAGGGGATATTCTTATAGGTATGGATGCAGAATTTAGACCTACTATATGGAATGGAAAAAGGGCTTACTTAAATCAACGAGTTTGCCTGATTAAATCTAATAAGGACTATGTACATGATTACTATTTGTATGAGCTGATAAAACCCCATATGCAGTTCTTTGAATTTTCTAAAGTAGGTACAACAGTGATTCATTTAAGCAAAAGTGATATAGATTCAATAAAAGTAATTATACCTAGTACTAATTATCTAGAAATTTTTAATAAAATAATTGATCCTCTTCATGGTAAACTCGTTAGTTTGTCAATTGAGAATAGAAAGTTGAGGGAGCTAAGAGATATCCTCCTCCCCAAATTAATGTCCGGCGAGATAAGAGTCCCCTTGGACGAAGAAGGTGACGCATCATGAAGTTTGGATTTCGCAAACCAAGCCTAAAGAGAAGAATTTCTGCAAGAACCAGCATCAAAAGACAGATAGTACACCGAGCAGGGTTAAAGATGCCGCGAGGATTTGGCTTTCTTAGAAATCCCAGGAAAGCGGTTTATAACAAAATATATAACCGGACATCCTTTGACATATTTAAGACACTTAAAAAGTTGTTTAAATAATCACTTTTAAAGTTCAATCAAGTAAATTGAGAATCGGAGGTGATAGTGGTGGGTAGTGTAAGTGGTATTTTTACGGAAGCCATGCTTGAAGAAGCAGCAGTTGAAATATTACAGAGCCTTGACTACGATTATGCCTTTGGTCCGGACATTTCTTTAGATGGGGATAATGAGGAGCGTAAAGATTATCGTGAAGTGATCCTTTCATATAGAGTTAAAGATGCACTCTTTAGGATTAATCGGGATCTTCCAAGGGAGGCTCTGGATGATGCCTATCGTCAACTGGTAACGTTCAACAGCCCAATGCTGGAAGAAAACAATCGATATTTTCATAAATTAATGACAGAAGGTATAGAAGTATCCTTCGACGAAGGTGGACATATTCGAACCAAAAGGGCCTATATCATAGACTTTGAAAATATAAGAAATAATAAATTCTTAGTTGTGAATCAATTTACTATTATTGAAAATGAAGAAAGAAGGCCGGACCTCATTGTTTTTGTAAATGGTCTACCCCTTGTCGTCATTGAGTTAAAGTCTGCCAGTGATGAAAATGTGGGGATTGATAGTGCTTATAATCAGATACAGACATATAAACGGGATATTCCTTCGCTTTTTAACTATAATGCATTTTGCATAATTTCAGATGGGATCAATGCAAGGGCTGGAACCATCACATCTAACGAGGAATGGTTTATGAATTGGAGAACAGTTGATGGAGAAAATATCGCACCTTTATCCCAACCACAGTATGAAGTGCTTCTAAATGGAATGTTCCAAAAGGAAAGACTATTGGATATCATTCACAACTACATTCTGTTTCAGGAGTCAAAAGAACCTGAAAAGGATATTGATGGGAAGAAGATAGGGGATAAAAAGTCTATCGTCAAAATTCTGGCAGCATATCACCAGCACTTTGCCGTAAAGAAAGCGATTGAAAAAACAAAGGAAGCCACAAAAGAAGACGGCAATCGGAAGATCGGAGTTATTTGGCATACACAAGGTTCCGGCAAGAGTTTGTCTATGGTGTTTTATACCGCCGGACTTGTAAGAGAACTGAATAATCCAACTATCGTGGTCATCACCGATAGAAATGATCTGGATGACCAGCTCTTTACAATCTTCACCAAATCTAAAGATATTCTTAGACAGACACCAAAACAAGCCACCGTAAGGAAACTTTCAGATAATCAAAGGACAAATTATACTAATGGAAATAGCATTGAGGTGAATGGACTATTTGACCTTTTAAATGATAGAGAGTCCGGCGGGATTATTTTTACCACCATTCAAAAGTTTAAACCTGAAGAAGGCGAGATGCCGGTGCTCACTGACCGTAAGAATGTCATTATCATCGCAGATGAGGCCCACAGAAGCCAATATGGCCTTGAGGCTAAGGTAGATTCTAAAACCGGTGAAGTGAATTATGGCTATGCAAAATATCTGAGAGACGCACTTCCTAATGCCTCTTTTATTGGATTTACAGGAACACCCATTGATTTAGAAGATCGTTCAACTGTTGCCATATTTGGTCATACTATTGATACGTATGATATGACACAGGCGGTAGAAGATGAAGCAACAGTTCGGATATATTATGAAAACCGTATTATTAAATTAGAAACAGATGAAAAAGAGTTGGCAAAAATTGATGATGAATTTGAAGAAGTCACAGAAGGCCAGGAAGAATTTGAGAAAGACAAAAACAGAGCTAAATGGTCCAGGCTGGAATCCATTGTTGAATCACCAAATAGAATCAAAAAGCTCGCTGAAGATATTGTAAAACACTATGAAGAAAAATCTAAGGTTATCGAAGGCAAGGCCATGGTGGTCTGTATGAGCCGTAGAATCTGTGCAGAACTCTATGATGCCATAACGGAGCTAAGACCTGAATGGCATAACGATGATAATGATAAGGGAAAAATCAAAGTTGTTATGACCGGTAGTGCAGCGGACAATGAAAAGCTGCAGAAGCATTTAGGAGGTAAACAGCGTAGGGACTTACTCGCAAAACGCATGAAGGACAATAGTGACGAACTTAAAATAGTGATTGTACGTGATATGTGGCTCACTGGATTTGATGTGCCATCCATGCATACTATGTATATTGACAAGCCTATGAAAGGGCATAACCTGATGCAAGCCATTGCAAGGGTTAATCGTGTCTTTAAAGAAAAATCCGGCGGTGTAGTGGTTGACTATATAGGAATCTTAGAAAGTTTAAAGAGTGCCTTAAAACAATACACCAATACAGATCGTCAAAATACCGGTATTGATACAAATGTTGCTATTGCTGTTATGCTTGAGAAACTGGAAATCCTAAAAGACATGATGCATGGCTATGATTACTCTAAATATATGGGTAACTCACAAGTAGAAAGGATGAGGACCATCGTAGGCGGTATGGATTTCATTCTCGGAAAGGAAGAAGAGGAACAAAAGGAATTTAAAACGACAGCTCTTGAGTTAGGTAAGGCTCATGCCCTATGTGCTGCAACTGATAAGGGGAAAGAGAAGGCTCTTGAAGTCAGCTATTTTAAAGCAGTTAAGGCTAGCCTTGTTAAGCTGAAGGAAAGAGACAAAGCACCACTATCTAAAAGAGAAATAGAAGCAAGGCTTCATCAAATGCTTGAGCGTTCCATCATCTCTGAAGATGTCATTGATGTATTAGATGCTATGGGAATCAAGAGGCCGGAGATCTCAATTCTTTCTGAAGAATTTCTAAAAGAAATTCAAGGAATGAAAGAGAAGAATTTAGCTGTGGAAATGCTTAAAAAATTATTAGAGGGTAGCATCAAGACCATGGAAAAGAGGAATATTGTAAAATCGGAAAAGTTTTCAGAAAGACTGAAAAAGGCCCTTAACAAATATCGAAATCAAGCACTTACAAATGCTGAAGTGATTGAAGAACTTATTCGAATGGCCTATGACATTAAAAAGATGCGTGAGGAAGAAGCAGAATCAGGGTTAAGCGATGATGAAATAGCTTTTTATGATGCACTGACAGAGGATGATATCGTAAAAGAACTCATGGAAGACGAAATACTTAAGAAAATCGCTCATGAATTGACTGTAGCCATAAGAAATAACATCACCATTGATTGGAATGTTCGTAAAAGCGCCAGAGCAAACATGAGGCGTGTCATTAAAAGGCTCCTTAGCAAGTATAACTATCCACCGGATCAAGCATTAAAGGCGATGAATATCGTCATGAGACAAGCGGAGAAAATGGCCGGAAATATTTATGAAGAAGTTATCTGGTCAGATAGAGTTGCAGAAGAAACCGACATATTTACGACGGATTGATGAAAGGATTGAATCATATGGCAGATATAAAGTATGAAATCAAAGAAACCATTGGCACTATTTCAGAAAACAATAAAGGTTGGTCAAAGGAACTGAATTTGATTAGCTGGAATGATAGAGAACCCAAATATGACCTCAGAGACTGGGCACCTGAACATGAAAAAATGGGTAAAGGCGTAACCCTAAGTTCTGACGAACTTAAGAACTTAAGGGACATACTGAATAAATTGGAGCTATAGGATTAGGCGAGTATGTGAGGCATTATTCTTAAAAGGGATAATAGAAATGGGGGGTGATATAATGCAAACAGAATTGTTTGGAAAAAAGCTTAAAGACAAAGGTGTCAGTAATTATGGAGATTATATTAGTCAACAATCTGGCAAAGAGTATAATACAAATATTGTAGAAAAAATCAAAAATACTTGTGATAAATTATTAATAGATGGAAAACTACTCCGACCAGAGCAATTAAAACAAGGTTATTCATTATTTGCTGAAAGGTTCGGACCTGAAAAATTAGGAAACCTTGATGGAGAGCTATTGTTAGATATAATGTTTAATATTGGCAATCGTTCTGGTCTTTTTTACTGGCTTGAATTTAAGAATGATGAAGAATTCAACACATTTGATTTTGGAAGTATTGCAGGGGGAAGTGCTTTTAAATATATAATGTATAAAAGAAATTTAGACGGCAAATGGGCAACCGGAAACCCTCAAAGCCCTACCATACTTTCAACGGAACAAGCTGTTATATTAGGAAGAGAGATAAGAGACAAATTAATAATGGGTGCAGCTGAAATAAAAAAGTTAGAGAATAATATTGATGAGGAGAAATATTCTCGTTTGGCAATATCACTGCAAAAAGTGATAAATATAAAGAATACAAATACAGAGATGTCCAGATTAGGTTGGGTTCACAAATATTATCATATGATATATCCCAATATTATTGATGATTTTCACTCGATAAAATGGCAACGTCACGGTCTTATCTGCTGCGGCATAAAACCTATAAGTGATAGTCTGTATAGTATGGCAGGACAATACATAAAGCTTTCATTGGAATGCGGATTGCCTGTAAACTACATCACTTCTGCAATAAATGATTTATTTGGCTCTCCGATAAATTATTTTAGGGTTGGAACCTCTGATGGGAAAACAAGTTTCTGGAATGATATGCGCAATGGTAGCTATATATCTGTTGGTTGGCAAAAGTTAGGCAATTTGAAAGAGTATGAAGAGCAAGATAAAACAAGTTTAAAAGCCAAACTCGTCAATGTCCTTGAAAAGGAATACCCCAATACACCACAAGTTATAGGTAGAAGCGCAAATCAAGTATTATTATTTTATTTTAATATTAATCCACAAGATATCATTGTAGCTACCGATGGGGAAAAAGTGTTAGGGGTGGGACAAGCAGTCGGCGGATACGAGTATAAAGACGGTTTGCATTTTCCCCATTTAATAAAAGTTGATTGGATTTATATAGCTGAAACGCGTTTACCAAAGCCAAAAGAAGGGATTCGAACCACCGTTTATCAATACAAAGAAATAGAAAACATATTGGCAATAGAAAAACTTGCAAATACACCATTTATTGAGAATCAAGATGATCCGGATGTTGTGATACCTTTAACATCCCTTACGGGAATTAATTTGCTGATTGAAAACACTCTTGCTAGGAAAAAGCAGATCATTCTTTTTGGTCCACCCGGAACCGGTAAGACTTATCATGCTGAAAAAGCGTGTTTGGAAATTGCGGCAAGGAATAATTTTAGTAAAGCATATATTAATTTATCTGTTGATGAAAAAATTCAGGTCAGCGGTAACGAGGATATTAGAGGATATGTACGTATTTGTTGTTTTCATCCTTCGTATGGATATGAGGATTTTATAGAAGGAATTAAGCCTAATGCTGGTGATGGTCAAGTTATATTTGAACTAGAGGATGGAATATTTAAAGAACTTTGCATTGATGCAAAAAAAGAGCCAACAAAACAGTTTTATCTTATAATTGATGAAATTAATAGAGGCGATGTGTCACGAATATTTGGCGAGCTAATAACGCTTATAGAGGTAGATAAGCGTGGGAAAAACCTCATTTTACCTCTTTCTAAAAATTCATTTGCTGTGCCGGAGAATGTATATATTGTTGGAACTATGAATACAGCAGATCGTTCTATCGCTCTTCTTGATGTTGCGTTGCGAAGAAGATTTGCGTTTATTGAGCTAATGCCTGAATATAGTTTTTTCAAGGATACTATATTTGATGGCTTACCTTTGGCCGAATGGTTAAGAGGACTAAATAAGAGGATATGTGAAAATATAGGTAAGGATGCTAGAAATCTGCAAATTGGCCACTCATATTTTCTTGAAAAAGAAAAGGCAGTAACAGATAGCGAAAAGTTCAAAAGAATTATTAGAGAAGATATACTACCACTCATTGAGGAATACTGTTATGGTGATTATTCTCTTATGTCCAAAATACTAGGTGATGGTATTATAGATGTAAAAAATCAATCTGTGCGATATGAATTGTTTTCATCATCTGATATCGCGGATTTGGTAAATGCACTACTTTCACCTTGCCCTGAACTTCGTACTGAATTAGGGTATGAAAACGGTGATGGGGAAAACTCAATTGATGAGGATGACGAAGGAGATATACAATGACCCATGATATTGTAAATATTAAGGAGTGGGAAAGTGAGTTTAAACCAGGATATGAATTATTGACGAAAAATGCTCGGGATACTGCCAAATTGTTAAAAGAAAAAGGAATAGTTGAAATAATTGAGTTGAAGGATGGATTGCAAATAAACAGTAACTCGTATGTGGGCAAAATAATGTTAGATAATTTGCAAATCAACATATACCCTAAATTAAACGGAATTCCGTTATATACTTTACTTAGATACGCTTATAGTCTACGTGAATTGAAGTTGTTTGATTTAGCAAATCATTCATTGAACAAACTCGCTTTTTTTGATCTATTGATATATGAATTATATATTGAAGCTGTTGACTTAATAAGGCGCGGTATATTAAAAAACTATATTAGAAAAGAAGATAGTCTCTCATCACCAAGAGGTAGAATTGATATTATAAGATTAAGTAAGCAAGGGGGAGTTATAGCTAATAAATTACCTTGTAGATATTTTTATAGAAGTGAAAATATTATTCTTAATCAAATAATTCTTTCTGGTCTTAGGTTGGCCTTAAGACTTGTAGTTGATAGAGGATTAAAGGTTAATCTGGAAAGGGTCTGCAGTATTTTATCAGATACAGTTGATGCGCCTCCTTTAAATAGAATAACATTACGAAAAGCAAAAAACAGTATTAATAGATTAACTGGAAGATATACTGCAATATTAGAAATAATAAATATCCTATTTGAATCACAAGGTGTACAGCTTGAAGACGGATATGCAAGTTTGGGTCTGCATGGGTACTTTTTTGACATGAATTCTTTCTTTGAAACCCTTGTGGGGAAACTACTTATAAATTGTAATAATGGTTATTATGTTAAAGATCAATTTAATTTACATGATATGTTTCTTTATACTCCTGATTATAATCCAAGAGGTAGACGCTCACCTACTCCAAGACCTGACTTTGCACTTATGAAGAAAGGTAAGGTAGTAAAGCTATTAGATGCAAAGTATAGAGATTTGTGGGAAAAGAGTTTGCCTAGTGATATGTTATATCAATTAGCAATTTATGCGGTGAGTGGGATTGGAGATAAGACAGCAACAATACTTTACCCCACATTAAATGAAAACCCTACAGTCCAAAAAATTGATATTAATGATCCAATAACAAGTTTGAAAATGGCTAATATAATACTACAACCTATAAATCTTATTAAAATATCAGATTTACTTTCTAATGATACAAAGGACTTAACATTTTATATGAATAAGATTATAAGCTGAGAAGACTGTTCAAAGTATATTGGTGCAAAATATTTTTGGCATGGTATACAATCTAGTGGAAAACCGGGCGGAAGCGCACCTTGTTTGGGAGGAAACATAATGGCGCAATGAATGGGGTTGCTTGTGCAAATATGGTTGCGGTAAGCAGTATAACTGAAAGAGGAAAAATGATTTATGATATTTAAAGTAAATCAGAAAAACAGAGATTAACTATTAATCCTTGGTTTTGGCTGTATGAGGCTTTCCACCAAAAGTGTAGGGATTTATGAGGACCGATCAATCAAAATGATCAGAAATGCATAGATAATGGGTAAATTACTACGGCACAGTATACGTCTATTATAATGGTAAAAGTGAATCTTTGCTTGGGGATGCTTTAGCGGATGGGTATCGTGAAAAGGTTAAAATAGCAACGAAGTTCCCCCCTTCAAAAGTAATCTTTCAAAGGGTGTTATATTATTGGGTGGTACAGTTTTCAATTAATACGGTGGCCTACATTTAGACTAATACAAACATGAACTGTAGCGCAGAGAGCATATTGCGGAGCCAGACACACTTTTCAACTAATAGAAATATGTTTAAACAGCAAGGAGTAATTGTTGAAATAAGAACTGAACAGTAGGGTTACAGTCAGTATATATTCGCGTTATTATTACAATTTGGAGGTAATAAAAATGTTATCAGATTTTTATCAAACATTAGATTCTCCAGAGCAAATCGGCAAAAATATTGTAATTCCTGATTCTTCACATGAAGCACTTTATCTTTCTGAGTGTGGAGAATTATTCTGTTATTTCGGGATCTATGGCAAAGATAAAAGCCAGGTTTCTTTCGAAAGATGGCCGTATTATTTGAAGGGTAAGCACACAAAAAACTGTGAGAAATACATAAAAGGGTTTTTCAGAATACAGGATGGTTGCATTTTATTAACTAGATTTGTTGATCAGGAGTCTTATAATGATAAAAGATATAAGCAGCTGGGCAATTATATTGTTCGAATGCCGGTAGCAAATACCTGCTATTTTGGTATTGAAAGAAGAATTGAAACAAAAAACTCATGGTGCTTTGAGGAAAATAAAGAATTGTCCCGTGCTTGTTTTGGTTTAACCTATAGAGAACTTGCACATTTGGTCAAAATTTATTCTGAAAAATTGGGAAAATGTAATGAATACGTACAGTATCCTCGAATAACACGATCGATGAGTAGTGATAATTTTTGTGATATTACTAGTATTTGGATTCCCCCTAAATTCCCATATATTGCTTTTGATGATAGCGGATATTCTTTTTCTCATGTGTCTTTATATGGATTTTATCGCCACATCGGAGTAATGCTTTCAATGGGGTCTGACACTGTAGCTTCAAAAATACTTGAGAATAAAACATTTAGCAATGAGATAATTGGTCGTATCAAACAGATGTATGATTATTTCCCATTTGCAGTTAAGGTCACTCAAGAATATGTGACCCCTTAAATGTATGTAGGATAAATTACAAGACTATTGATTAAATTATTGCCGCTAAGGGTCCATTAGGTTTCAGCGCATCTTTTTTGTACACTCAAGGCATGTTGAGAGTATAATTCTGATGATGTCTTGTGGTTCGGAAGAGAAATAATAGGTTT
>CAYXAT010000040.1:0-8017 GCA_964462065.1 uncultured Clostridiaceae bacterium
CAGCTACTAATCCATTAGAATAAATATGAAAACCTTGTTTTTGTTATTCACTCCCTACGCGGGAGCAGCGTGGATTGGCTAATTCGCTTTATAACAATTATATTGTATTTGCAACGTTGACATCATATGGGCAATGCGTATTTTATAATATATATAGCAACAGATACAAGGGCTACCTTTTTAGAATTATATTACTAATTGCTCATTTAAGAGGTGTTAATTATGAGAAAAGATTCTATACCGGAGTTAGACAAGCTTTTTAATGATATAGAAACATACCGCGGAAGCGAAAGACTAAAAGAATTATATGATTTTATTAAGAAGTTTCCGGAAATAGCTCCTTATAATGCAATGTTAATATATGTTCAAAAACCTGGAAGTCAATTCGTGGCTTCGGCAAGGGAGTGGAAACTAAGATTTAATCGAACTATTAAACCCGAAGCAAATCCCCTAGTTATGCTACGACCATTTGGACCTGTAGCATTTGTCTTTGAATTAGGAGATACCGAAGGTAAGGAGTCTTTTCCGGAAGCATTAATAAACCCATTTAAGGTAGTGGGAGAGGTTTCCGTTAAACATTTTAAAAATCTAACTAAATACATGAATTATGATGGAATTTTTTATAGAGAAGGTGATCATGGAACATCAAGTGCAGGTTTTATCAAAACCGATAAAAGCCAAACGGAAGTGGCAATAATGAGAAACGGTAAAAAAGTTTGGATCAAAGTCTTATATAACATAGTCGTTAATGGAAGTTTAGGTATTGAGGAAAAATTCGCTACTGTTCTACACGAATTAGGACACGCGTATTGCGGTCATTTAGGTACTCCAAATGAAAAATGGTGGATTGATAGAAAACATATAGATAAATATGAAATGGAATTTGAAGCCGAAAGTATTTGTTGGTTGATATGTGAAAGGCTAGGTATAAAAAATCCATCAGCTGAATATTTAAGTCACCATTTAAAACCCGATAGGACAATTCCCGATATTAGTGTAGATGCAGTTTTAAAGGCTGTCGGCTTTATTGAGAACTTATTAAAAGGTAATAAGAAACCACGTAAAGAAGTCGTTAGGTAGATGACTATATTTGCTTATCCAAATGTAAGAGTATAACGAATGATCATGAGAAAAGGCTAGAAGGATTATATAAAGGAGCAGGGGCCTAGTTGGGGCAACGGTTGATAAATGGTATATAACCGTGCCTGATAACAAAAACCGTACGAACATGGCGTGAAAAAATGGAACTTCTTCTTAGATGAAGTTTCAGTGAAATGGATAAACCTTGCAGGCCTTTCCACACCTATGTCAAACATTACAAACGGAGGAAGAATGTAAAAGAACTTCAAATCTGGGCAGGATGTATTTATAAAGATAGATGCTCAGGAGATTGTGGGACCCTTGCTGTTATAAAAAATGAAAGTAATGTCGCTGCAGATAATCAAATATGCACTGAACTTTGTCTTTGGGATAGATATTGAATACTAAATGATGCCTGAAAAGGAGATAAACATGAAAACAGTAGTGTACAGTAAATTAGTAAAAGATAAAATTCCTCCAATAATAGAAAGTAACGGCAAAACAACTTTAATAAAAATGTCTTCGGGAGCAGAACTACTAGAATTATTAAAACGAAAACCAAGGGAAAGAAGCAAAAATATGAAGAAAGTGACTACACTGAAGAGTTGGCTGATATAGCTGAAGTGATTTTGGCATAATAGACTTCAAAGACATTACAATAGAAGAATTCGATGATCTAAGATGAACAAAGAACGAAGAAAGGGGTGTATTTAAAAAGGGATTAGTTTTATTAAAAGTTTTAGAGGATGATTAAAATATGAATGGGGTTTTAACTACGGGCAAAATAAATAGTCATGCTGAAGATTTATTTATAGAATTTTTTTGTGGTATGTTCGACCCGAAAAAATCCAATATCTAGAGGAGTTTAAAAATCAAGACTGTATATTTTTTAATTAAATATTTTGGTCAAGCCCGATGATAAAACTATAAAGAATCTTCTTGAACCTGTTGGCTTATTTGAACTAAATGTTAAAAGCTAGACAATTATCACTGGTATCTATAATTCAAATGTGAAACATAGGGATTTAGCTAATAACCTAATAAAAGGTTGGGTTAAAAATAAATATAGTGTGAGGAGTTGTTAAAATGGTTAATTCTAAAACTAATTCAGATGAGCTGCTGATAATCTATAATGAGTTAGATAATTATATGAGAAGGTTTTTGAATGAGAAACCAAATACGCCGAATACATATTTAATTAAGCAAATGGAGCGAAAAAATAGGGTATTTGCAAAGTTTAAAGATGATTTGTATGCCTTTTCTAATTTAAGAAATGCAATAGTGCACAATCCGGATATAAAGTATGCGGATCCAATTGCAGAACCACATGAATATGTTGTTAAAAAATATAGAAACATTATTAATTTAGTATTAAATCCACCGGTTGCCCTCGATTCTATAGCAATACCTTATGATAGAATCTATACAACTACATTAAACTCCAAGGCATTTGACGTTACTAATGAAATGGTCAGAAATGCATATACCCATGTACCGGTAGTTGAAGAGAATAAACTAATTGGAGTATTTAGTGAAAGTACCGTTGTGTCATATTTATCAAAAAATAGAGGCAGTGTATTATTGGATGAGCCCCTTGTAAGTGAATTTGTAGAGTATATTGATATTAAAAGAAATGAAAGTGAATATTATGAATTTGTAAAGAAAGATATATTAGTGATTGATATCGAAGATATGTTTCATCGTGGTTTTAAAGATAATAAGCGGTTAGCGGTTGTTTTTATTACCGAAAATGGAAGGCTGGATGAAAAGTTATTAGGATTAGTAACAGTATGGGATTTAGCAGTATACCAGAAAGAATAAAGGCTTAAATGTTATTATAATATACTTGTGATACTATCATTAAGCTTATTTTAGGAGGTGTATTGATGGGTTTATATATGCTTAAAAATACAGAAATAAAGTTGGAAGACGGTATCGTTGAAAAGATTAAATATAATTCGATAGACTATGAAAGGCATTTTGAGTCTTGGCTTGAAAACAGCCCATCACTATTATTAGATGATGAAGAGGATGGGGATACAATACTGTGGATAGGGAGACAAATTACAGCTAGTGTTGGCGAAGTCAGTAAATTTCCTGATTTAATAGGCATTGATTCAGCAGGGGACCTAATTTTAGTGGAACTTAAAAAGGGAAAAACGCCGAGAGATGTTATTGCACAGATATTAGAATATGCAGCGTGGGGTTACCGTTTGGATTTTAATGACTTGGATGATATAGCAAGGACCTATTATTCGGCTGATAAAAACTATTCAGGTAAATCATTATTAGATATATATCAGGAAGTATTTAACGCCCAAGATGATACAATAAAAGAATCTGATTTTAATAGAAGACAGAAATTATACATAGTAGCTGAGGATGTTTCGCCTATTGTAAAGCAAGTATCAGAGTATTTAAGGGACTCCTATAAAGTAAATATAAATCATTTAGAATATCAAGTTTATAAATCTAAAGATGACGAATACTTACTAAGTGTTGAAAAGGTACTTGGGTCCGATAAGAAAAGTGTTGAATCTACATTAGGGTGGAATAAAAATGAAAAGGTTAAGGATATTGTTTATAGAGAGGTTATGTCCTATACAAAGGGCAATAAAAATAAGACCTTTGCACCTAAAGATATAATTAGTTCCTTAATAATTAGCTACCCTAATGTAAATAAAGCGACGATAAGATGTCAACTTGTAAAAGATTGTGTAAATCATACATCAAGGAAATGTTATCCGGGAGGGCAGCAGGATTGTTATTTTCATGAAAACAATTTGTTTAGATTGTATAATAAAGATAAAGACGGAGAATGGGATTGGGAAGGTAAGCCAGTGGATTAAAACACTAGATGTGTAATTGTAGAAATGCCAAAATGGTATTTCAAGTGCTTCATTAAAACTCTGGCACCCTCATAGTGTAATTCTTCTTTAACCATAATGTACCATCCCAAATCAATGAAATTGCCGGCAGTATTGGTTCTCTAGTTTGAAACCAAATTATGATGCTTTATATAGTTATTTATATATTTCTTTATTTAGGTTATTATCTATAATAACAAACACAGATAGGAGGGTTCAATTTGGAAAGACAATTTAAATACGATATTATGCCGGAGATAAAAGAAAGATGGTCTATGAGGGCTTTTTCCGAAGAAAAGATTAGCAGAGATGAGATTATGGCAGTAATAGAAGCGGCAAGGTTTGCACCTTCATGCTTTAATGAACAGCCTTGGAGATTTATCATCGCAGATGATGAGGAGAAGTTGGGAAAAATGCGGGGAGTTTTGGTTGAATCAAATCAAGTTTGGGCGAATGCAGCACCGGTTCTTATAGCAATACTTTCTCAAAAAGTCTTTAGTTATAACGGGAAGGATAATTTTTGGAATATGTTTGATACCGGAACGGCTTGGGGCTACTTATCGTTGGAAGCTCAAAGGAGAGGGTTGGCAACTCATGCCATGGGTGGATTCAGCAGGAGTAAGTTAAGAGAGGTATTTAATGTATCTGATGATTACGAGGTAATATGTGTTGTAGCATTGGGTAAACCCGGAGATAAAGGGAAATTGTCTGAAGCACTACAAAAAAGAGAGAGACCGGATGTAAGAAAAGACACTTCGGATGTGCTGCTATAAATCAGATTAATATTAAGGTGAATGTATATGGTTGTTAATGAAACAAGGCGCGGCTTTGATCCAGAGGATGAAAGGTTCTTTTCTGATGCTGCTGTTTTGAATCTGAGGATCGCCCAAGAAGAGGCCCAGTGGCTTATCGATAGAGGATATAAATTAGATTCTGCGGTTGAATTTGTTGGCAACCATTATTTACTATCTTTGAGGCAAAGATTGGCGATTAAGAGGGCAACGGCTACGAAAGAGCAGTATATAAAGAGGAGCACATCACTGCTTTCTTTTGAAGATGCCAAAAAAGGTTGTATATATATAGATGGATTCAACCTTATTATTTCAATTGAAGTTGCTTTATCCGGAAGTGTTCTTATCTTGGGTAAAGACGGAGTCTTTAGGGATTTGGCCGGTCTTCGTGGGACATATAGACTTATTGATAAAACGAAAACAGCTTTAAAATTAACAGGGACGGTCTTAAAAGAGTTAAACGTGCCGTCGGTCAAGTTTTTCTTGGATAAACCGGTTTCAAATTCCGGCAGATTAAGAGCAGAGATTTTGAAATGTTCAGTAGAATGGGGTATACCTACAGAAGTGGAATTGGTGAGAAACCCCGATTCAATACTTTCCGGTATGGGCAGGGTAGTGACGGGTGATTCCGTAATTTTGGACAATTGTAAAAGTTGGCTTAATCTTTCAAGAAAAATTATTGAGTATTATGTAGAAGACGCCTGGATAGTTCATCTCAATAACGATAGATGTTTTTAGACCGGGTTTCCCAGGCTTCAGATTTAAATGCATTGCACATCATGCTTTAGGAGCATATTTAGTACCGATTTTTCACATTGATTAATAAAGCTCTAACTTATATACTAATCTATATACTATTGAATTATAGGGGAAAGATTAATGGATGATGTGTTAGAGAGGTTCATAGAGGGCTTGGCTACAATAGAAGTTACGCCGAATGTATATAATCAGTATGATTATTCATGTAAAGAAAATGAAATAAGAAGGAACAATTTGATTTTATACTTAAAAAAGATGTACAAGCTGAAGCCAAATATTATGCTTTTAGGGGAGGCACCGGGATATAGAGGCTGTAGAATAACCGGAGTTCCTTTCACCAGTGAATTTTTGCTTATGAATACTATGGAAGGGTTAAACTTTTTCGGTAAAGCAGCCGGATATATGCTCCCAAAAAATAAAGAAAAATTGATGAAAGAAGCAACGGCAACAATTATTTGGGATGCCATGATTAAATTTGATATTTTAGCTTTATCGTGGAATTCCTTTCCTTTTCATCCCCATAAACCGGATAATCCGGTATCAAACAGGGCACCTCTTAAAAGAGAGCTTGAAATCGGTGAGAAGCCTTTATTACAATTAATCGAGATTTACAATATAGAGTATATTGTAGCCATTGGGCGTAAGGCGGAAACAACTTTGAAAAAGCTGAATATGCCTCATTTATATGTAAGACACCCGGCCCAAGGCGGGAAAAATGAATTTGTGGAGGGTATGGGTAGGATTAAAGCAATATTTTTACAATTAACCGGAGGCGTTGTATGAGAACATTAGTTACAAATGCGAAAATTCATAGTATGGATAAGTTCAATTCTGTCTACAACAGCATGATTATTGAAAAGGACAGGATTGTTTTATTGGGAGATTACAAAGAATTAAAGAGTAGTATTAAAGACGGGGATATAGTTTGGGATATGGAAGGGAGAACCGTAATCCCCGGAATGATTGATTCTCATATACATTTTTTAGATTATAGTTTATCTTTGAATGAAATTTCCTTGAGAGGTGTCAGAAGCATAGAAGAGTGTGCTGTACTTGTGAGGGATAAGGCTACGAATACGCAGCCCGATCAATGGATAACCGGCGGTGGTTGGGATAAAAGTCTTTGGGGCGGGGAATTTCCGACTAAAGAAGTCCTTGACGAAATTTCACCATACAATCCCGTCTACCTTATTAGTAAGGACTGTCATACTTCATGGGTTAATAGCCTTGCATTGGAGTTAGCAAGCATCGACATAGATACTTCAATTGACGGTGGTGAAATAGAAAAATCAAACGGTATGCCTACGGGTATTTTGAAAGAAAACGCCCAAAGCATTGTCCGTAGTGCAATTCCCTATCCTGACGATGAAATAATAGAAAAAGCTTTATTACAAGGAATACAAAAGGCACATTCCTTAGGTTTTACGGCGGTGCATAGTATGTCTTTGCAAAATGATGCTTCTTTTTATACCTTGTACAAATCCTTAAAAAGAATAAAAGATAAAGGTTTGCTTACCTTAAGATTTACATTGAACCCTATTTTAACGGTGCTGGAGGAATTAATCGATTCAGGTATGGAAAAAGAATTTAATGATGACCTTATAAGGCTAGGGGCAACAAAACTTTTTACAGACGGTTCATTGGGCTCACAAAGTGCGTGGATGATAGATGACTATGCTGATCGTCCCGGATGGAAAGGTATACCGATAGAGCACGGAAAGAAGCTTGAGGAGAGTATAAGAAGGAGTATAATCCTAGGTTATCCCGTTACAGTACATGCCATCGGGGATAGGGCTAACAAAGAGGTTTTGGATGTTTTAGAAAAGCAAAATAATTCTTCTACGGGCTTGAGACACAGGATAGAGCATGCCCAGATTCTGGACCCGGATGATATAAAAAGGTTTGCGCAACTAGGTATAGTAGCCTCTGTTCAGCCTATACATCTTTTAGAAGACATAGATATGATTAATAGATATTGGGGCGAGAGAGGCAGGTGGGCTTATCCTTTTAACAGCCTGTTAAAAAGTGGAGCTGCTTTAACCTTTGGTTCGGATTCTCCCGTAGAGGATTTGAACCCTTTTGCCGGTATATATGCTGCAGTGAGTAGGAAGCGGGTTAAAGATACTGCACCATTTTATGAAGGAGAAAGGATACCTGCATATGAGGCATTAAAGGCTTACACGTGGGGTCCTGCGTATGCCACCGGAGACGAAAGGTTGAGAGGGACATTGGAAATAGGTAAAAAGGCGGACTTTGCGGTGCTGAATAATGATATTTTTAATATTGCTCCTACGGATATTTTAAATATAAAGGTCGAGGCAAGTGTTGTTGACGGTAAAATGGTATATAACCGTGCAAGATAGTTAGTTATGATCATGATAAGCAACCATAAGGACAAAACGTAGGCATCAAGTGATACCAAAAACATTGACGTTAATTATAAGGGGTGTTATAATGATAACGACTAAAGAGAATGAAAATTATATTGATAAGAAGGTAGAGGTTAATACATATATAGAT
>CAYXAT010000040.1:8117-10744 GCA_964462065.1 uncultured Clostridiaceae bacterium
TAAAGAGAATGAAAATTATATTGATAAGAAGGTAGAGGTTAATACATATATAGATAGATTGAAATATTTATTAAATAGTAAACTAACAAAAATATTGTTTCAAGAAGAAAGAAAAGTGGATGAGACCCGCGATATAAGATTTACAAACAAGTATACTATTAGTGATTTGTTTCCAAATGAGAATCCTGTAGATGTTCTAAAAAGGGAGCTTAGAACATTAACAATAGAAAATTATATAGAAACTGTTAAAGATAATAGATATAGAGAACGTAGTGATATGAGAGTATTTGGGAAGCATTATAATGGAAGAGATGTATACATTAAGATTAGGATAGAATTATTAAAATCGGATTCATTTGAGTTTGGGGATTTGGTTTTTGTTATGTCATTTCATTATACAACAGTGGATTTCAAAAGTGTCATTTTTCCATATGGAAAGTAATGGGAGGGTGCTATGAAAGTTTTAAAAACAACTAATAAACTATGTTTAAGCTGCATGAAGAAACATCTTGTGAAAGAAATAGAGGTTGTTGAGGATAACATTTTTAGGAATGAAAATATAAAATTTAAAGCAGTTTACGAGTATTGCACAAATACTGAAGAATATATCGAATCAGAGGAAATGATAAAAATCAATGACCTTTCAATGAAAGATGCATATCGAAAGAAAATGAACCTATTGACATCAGTTGAGATAAAGGAGATAAGAGGAAAATACGGTATGAGCCAGAAAGATTTCTCTGATATACTTGGTTGGAGTAAAGCAACCATAACTAGGTATGAGAATCATCAGGTTCAAGATATAGCTTATGATGATATTCTAAGAAAGATAGATTCTGATCCTAATTGGTTTTTGCAGTTATTAAAGAGAGCAGAAGGCAAGCTATCTCCTAAGATGTATAACAAATATCTGAGCAATGCGAAACGGATTTTTAGTGAAAACCGTAACAGTTATTTAATTGATTCAATTCATGCAACATATGCAGTACTGGATGGTGATGGGTTATTGACTGGAAAAGCTGAGCTTAACTTAGATAAGGTTATTGAAATGATAAATTACTTAGCCCTAAAAGTGGAAAATCTTCATAAAGTTAAATTAGCTAAAATGCTATGGTATTCAGATGCATTAAACTATAAAAGAACAGGAAGCTCTATCACGGGGTTGGCATATAGAGCACTCCCGTTAGGTGCAGTACCGGAGGCATTTGATAAAATTATACTCTTAAATGGGATTTTTTATGATGAATTCTTTTATAATACAAATATTGGTTATAAATTTAGACCTGCAGAAGGATTTAAAATAGTATCATTAATTGATTCTGAGCTAAAAACGATAGATGATGTGATAAGTTTATTAGGAGACATGAACACAGAAGAGATAGTTACAACAATGCATGGCGAAGTGGCTTATGAATGTACGGATAAAAATAGTTTAATTTTATTTAATTATGCTTGCGAGCTTGCAATTTCTTAAAAATTTAAAAATAACTGCTAATTATTTATACGGAAGGATGATTAAATTAGATTTGTCAGAGCTATATAAATATGATAACATACCTGGAAAGTCAATTCTGTCTGTAACAGTATAGTTAAGGGCAGAATTGTTCTTTTATGCTTTATAAAATTCTATGAAAAAAAATTAAGGACGACAAAGTATTGTAAGTGTAGAAATTATAATTCTCGGTTATAAAGCTGCGTTTAGTTTGTCAATTGAGGTGTAGTTTGTATTCTAATTGAATGAATCCTCTGCTATGGTAAATTCGAAATTATAATGATATACTAAAAAAATGAATAACGCATAGATTGTTAGTATAAATATTTGATAGAAGGGGGAGGAGAGACATATATTTCAACGATTTTCATGTAGATACACTGAGAAGGTTGTTTGTTTTACGAAGGGATGGCAATTACAGCGAAACATTGTATAAAAACAATGGACATGTAGATGTGGAGAGGCTTATAAAATCAAACTATGCAGCACAATTGTTTGCATGCTATGTAGATCTGGGGATGCCACCTATCACTCAAAGTTATCATGATGATGCATTGGCAATGATAGACATACTTAATGAAGATACAAAGGATTTAGAGGATAAGATTGTTTTGGCAAGGAATTACAAAGATTATATTGATAATAAGAAGGCAGGCAAGGTTTCCGCTTTTTTGACTGTTGAGGAAGGCGGGATTATTGAAGGTGATTTGAACAAACTTGATGATTTATTTAAAAGAGGTATAAGGCTCATAACACTAACTTGGAATTATGAAAATTGCATCGGCTATCCCAATCACGAGTATAGAAACCAAAATAACGGTTTGAAACCTTTCGGACTGGAGACCGTAGAAATGATGGATGATTTGGGTATAATCATAGATGTTTCTCATTTATCTGACGGTGGTTTTTACGATGTATACAAACATGGGAAAAGGCCTTTCATGGCGACTCATTCAGATGCAAGAAGCATTTGTAGTGTATCAAGAAATCTCACCGATGATATGATTAAAAAACTGGCGGATAAAGGCGGAATTACAGGTATCAATTTCTGCGGGGATTTCCTTTCTTCAGACGGAAGAAGCACTACTGAAGCTATGATAAAGCATATTAGACACATTATAAAAGTAGGCGGTTT
>CAYXAT010000040.1:10844-14366 GCA_964462065.1 uncultured Clostridiaceae bacterium
TGGCTTATATAAAAAAACCAAAGCTTACCATGTCAAAAGCACAGATAGGCGGCTCTATATGTTATGCGGCTACGGTAATACTTTTTATCACTGCCAATAAGCTTACAACCTCCGCCAATGCTATTCTATTGCAGTTTACCGCACCGGTGTTTGTGGCGTTGCTCAGTGCATGGTTATTGAAGGAGAGAATTTTTCGATACGATTGGATTACCATGATTTTTGTATTTGCCGGGATGATTCTTTTTTTTATAGATGATGTTGGAGCCGGCAATATGTTGGGGAATGTTCTGGCAGTCGTCAGCGGTTTCTTCTTGGCTTGCGTGACTATAGCTTTAAGACTTCAAAAAGACGGTTCTCCCGTAGAAACAGCTTGGCTGGGCAATATATTGACATTCGTTGTTGCCATACCTTTTATTTTCAGAACTATGCCTGATTTAAGAAGTATATTGGGCTTGATTCTTTTAGGAGTTTTTCAACTTGGGATGGCTTATATATTATATGCCCTTTCAATGAAGCATATTTCGGCAATCGAAGCGATACTTATCACGGTTGTGGAGCCGATATTGAATCCTATTTGGGTATTTTTCTTTTCCGGTGAAAAACCCACATTATTTGCGATTTTAGGCGGGTTGGTCGTCTTATCGGCAGTGACAGCAAGAAGCCTTTATGTAAGTAAAAAAGCTGATACGAGCTCTGCAAACAGTATTTAATACAATAGCACAAAAAGTAATTATTTGAAATTTTGAGGTTCTAATGGCTCAAGACATTTACTCATGGAGGTTTTTGGTTTTATGACATTGGCTGAAAAAAATATAGACAAACAAATTTTTAAGTTGGCCATACCGGCCATTGCGGAAATGTTGCTGCATACCCTTGTATGGACTGTGGATACGGCGATGGTGGGTAGATTAACCCCGGTTGATATGTCTGGTGTTAATTTGGGTGCATCCATAATGTTTACCATTGCGCACATAGTGGGAGCCATAGGTGTGGGTGCGACAGCTTTAATTGCCAGAAATATTGGGGCAAAAGATACCGAGAGAGCTGAGTATATAGCGGGGCTTTCCCTGAGTCTGGGAACAATTTTGGCATTTATTATGGGCTTTTTGGGGATAATTCTTACTAAAACCATCTTTACTGCTATAGTCAAAGACCCGGCTGTAATAGATATAGGGACACAGTACACGAGGATTGTATTTACGGGACTTTTTTTTCTGATACCGCAAATGATAACAACTTCCGTGTTGAGGGCGGCAGGGAACACAGTGGTTCCTATGGTGGCGGCTTTGGTTGCCAATACTTTTAATATAGTCGGTGATTATGTTCTCATATTCGGTAAATTCGGGTTTCCTGCTTTGGGGGCAAAAGGTGCCGCAATAGCAACGGCAGGGGCTCAAGCTGTTGGTTTTATTATATGCTTAATTTATTTGATAAAAGGGACCCAAGGAGTGAAAATAAGGAGGAAGAATTTATTCAGATTTCATAAAGAGTCTTTAAGAAGCTTAGTACGTTTAAGCATTCCCGCAGGTATGTCAGAGTTTATGAATGAAGGAAGCAGACTGGTATCCTCGTTTTGGATAGCACGACTTGGAACCGTGGCATTTGCGGCTAATTCATTGGCCGTAGCAGCAGAATCGATTTCTTTTATGCCCGGGTTTGGTTTTGCAGTGGCGGCGACTACTTTGGTGGGGCAGAATCTTGGCGCCGGTGAATATGATATGGCAAAAATTGCGGCAAAAAGATGCGTGATTTACTCGTCAGCCCTTATGGGTATTGTAGGCTTGGCCTTTTATATATTTCCTTTTTATATTATGCGGGTTTTCAGCAGCGATATAGGGACTGTCGATTTGGCATCTATATGTATAAGGATTGCGGCTTTTGAGCAAATACCCATTGCGGTGGGTATGGCTTTGTCGGGAGTGCTGAAAGGTGCGGGGGATACAAAGGGTCCTTATAGGATTTCTCTGATAACAAACTTTTTAGTCAGGTTGCCTCTTATTTTTGCCATTGTGTTTTTAATAGAAGGCCATATCGCTTACGTGTGGGTTGCGACAACGCTGCAATATGTGGTGGAAGCGACTTTGATGATATATAGATATAGGGCAGGGCAATGGCTACTGCTCGAAATAAAATAAAAAAAATAGATTGCAGATAGAATTAAATTGAGTTATTCTTAAAAAAAGAAAATTTTATAGAGGTGAGCTTAATGAATTTAATAGTAACTAAAAGTTATGAAGAAATGAGCAAAGTAGCTGCGGAACATGTAGGCAACCTTGTTAAATCAAATTCAAAGGCGGTTTTGGGGCTGCCGACGGGAAGTACACCTTTAGGCATGTATAAAGAACTCATAGAAATGTATAAGGATGGGACTTTATCTTTTAAGGATATCATCACCTTTAACTTAGATGAATATGAGGGATTGGACGGCAACAACCCTAATAGTTATCAAAGGTTTATGCAAGATAATTTTTTTAGTCATGTGGATATTAATATCAAAAGTACTAATTTTCCCGATGCCAGACAGGGAGACAATTATAAAACATGTATGGAATACGAAGAAAGAATTCAAAAAGCAGGTGGAATAGATTTAATGGTCTTGGGCTTGGGGGGTAATGGTCATATAGGCTTTAACGAGCCCGGTGAGCATTTCCCGGGAATTACTCATAGGGTCAAACTGCATAAAGAAACTATAAAAGCGAATTCCAGGTTTTTCGAAAGCATAGATGAGGTTCCGAAGTATGCGGTAACTATGGGAATAAGGAGTATAATGCATTGTAAAAGCATAATGATGATTGCTAATGGAAAGGCAAAAGCAGAGGCAATCAAAAAGGCTCTGAAAGAGCCCATTACGCCAAAAGTGCCCGCATCCGTATTGCAGCTGCACCAAAGTGTAACTGTGATTATTGACGAAGAGGCAGCCGCTTTGTTATAGAATTACTATTTTTAGAATTCGATTATATCAAAGCTGTTGTCCAGAAGGTTTATAAAAAGCATTTTGTTTCTAAGCGAAGAACCTCTGTTTATAAGGATTTTTATCGATTCAGAAACCTCAATGGAAGCCGCTAAAGCAGGTATAAAAGACGGATTTCCCATGGGGTTTTTTATTTCCTCGCCTTTACACCCTTTATAGATTTTACTAAGAGTTCTGTCTCCCGGTAAGATGGTGGTGACTTGCCCGTACCAACCGCCTATGGCCCCATGAACCAATGGTATGCCAAGTTCCTCACAGCAGTTTTGCAAAAGAAGTCTGCTTTTTATATTATCCAAAGCATCTATTGCCACATGGCAGCCGGATAGAATGGATTTATAATTATTTTCAGTAAAGTTTTCAGAGATGGGGATTACTTTTATATCAGGGTTTACTTTTTTCAT
The DNA here is from genome assembly GCA_964462065.1 of uncultured Clostridiaceae bacterium. GTDB lineage: Bacteria > Bacillota > Clostridia > Lutisporales > Lutisporaceae > JAAYKT01. The sequence goes on from CAYXAT010000040.1 coordinate 14,217, forward strand.
ACGGCTTTGCGCTTCATTAGCCTTGCTTTTGCCCAAATTCGCCATATTCGAAAGCAATTGCCTGTTTAGGTTGCTTTCCTCAAAAACATCCCCGTCAACGGCAATAATAGTTCCCACTCCGAGTCTCCCCAACATCTCTATTATATAGCC
>CAYXAT010000041.1:0-13946 GCA_964462065.1 uncultured Clostridiaceae bacterium
TAATATATAATACATTTGCTCCGTCAGCGTCTTTAATTGTTCCCTGGCCATGGAAGATCCTCCTAAAAATACTATATCGATAGTAGTTATATCTACTATCGATATAGTATCTCACTTTTTTCTATTTGTCAATATAACTTCCGGTGGTAATAACCTGCTAATATTCATTTCTTCGATTTAAAGATAGCAACCCACCCAATAATTACGTAACTTATCCCCAATAAGACAATCTTAAAAACATATCTACAATTTTAAGAAGTTCATGAAATTCTTCTTCATCCATTGCATTGTAATCCTCACCACAAATACCTCTTGATTCAAGGCTCCATAAGAATGATTTAAAATTCGGAAAGTCATTGATATTATTTTTTACCAAAAAGATAAAGCTTTCAAGCTTTTTAAAGTCCACTGTCTTGTTTTCTTTTTCTTTTTCATATAAAGATAAATCCAATAATAAATCTAAAGGCCGGGTAACTTTATATCTGTAGTCACTTATATTATCCGGCTGGAAGTCCTTTTTATAATTTATATAACTTTCACATACAATTCTATACATTATATTTCTCCCTGAACATGGTTAGGTTTTTAATAAATCCATCCCTTTTCGGCTTATACAAATCTTCTCTTTCCAATACTTCACCTATAATCTGGTTTAATATGGCTTTATCAGCTGTTTTTATAAGAACATCAATATCTTCAAAATCTTTTTTTTCCATTCTTATAATTTTGCTGATAATTATATCCTCAGGTGATAATATATAAACATTTATATATTTAAATTTATCCAGCCTTGTAGCCCTTTCCTTATATTTAGGTGAAATGAGTGTGCTTTTGTAGTCCAACATATCAAATTCTCTTAATTGAACAAAGGCCCTGCCTAGCTTTGCCGGATAGTCTAAATCAATAAAATCAAAGTCTCTTGTCGCCCTATCAGTATATTGTCCCAATATACCTGCGGAGCCACCCAAGAAATATATATCAAAGGGTTCAATATTAAAAACCTTGGCTACCTTTTCCATATCAAAAATTCTTTCTTCCATTTTCTCTAATAGCTTCATCTTTATCACCTTGCTATTTATATTTCAATTTAATTATATCATTAATTTTGAAGAATTTTCATAGCTTATATCTCTTAAAACATGAAACGCCATGATATTTACCCTCTCTTACTTAAGCATTCTATTGAACATTATTCTACTAATATTCAGTATATCGCGCTTTTTTAAGATATCTCTTAGTAAGTAAAAAAGTGGCTCCTTTATTATCCCCCGCTATAATTTATCCAAAATGGAATGGTGTCCAATATCCAATGTAATAATAATTTCAGATCCTTCATATCGCCAAAGTATTCTTATATCTATATTTACACTACATTCAAATATCCCCTGAAACCCTTTTATCTTCTTAGTACGCAGTGATGGATGATATGGATCAACTTGGAGTATTTTTAACTTCGTTGCTACTTGCTTTTGTTCTATCACCGTTAGCAGCTTTAATCTTTTCTCAAATGCTTTTGTAGCAATAATTTTAAATTTCATCCATATTAATCCCCATATCCATAAACATTTTATCAACATCATCATAAGCTTTTAACTTGCCACTTTTGTATTCAGCATCTGTCTCTTTAATAAGCTGTGCAATACGGACCATTTCTGCTTTAGAATACACAATTACGGGACATAGAAAAACTCCGCCATCTTTTTCAACAACATCTAATTGATCGCCTTCTTTAATACCAAGGTTTTTTACTATTTCAGAAGGTATAGTAATCTGGGATCTTCCACGAACTTCAATTAACAAGTTAATCATCCTTTCAGAATATCTTACTTTCTGAACTTATTATATGCCAATTGTTAAAAATAATCAATATCTTTTAACAATCGCCTTTATACCTATGACGAACTAAACTATCATAATTACAAGCCGAACCCTTTTATTAATCAAATTCAATCCCCCCATTATAATAATAAATCCTTATCACGCTTTATTATATCAGCATTAAATTAAAGAAACATTACGTCCGTTCTCTACCTTCAAAATCCATATCTCCGGATAAACGCATTGCCCAATCATCATCGCCATCCTAGCAAAGAAAAATTGTTATGTGATTTTCTTAGAATTTCCAATGGCAAATAAGTAAATTCCTGCACCAACGGCTATAATAATGCCTATGCTACCTATTGAATAATCCATTATTGAATGAACGAGTATAGGTACAAATAACGATTGGGATTTCTCCATGAGATATATGTAATAATAACCTATAGCTATTCCTCCGCCAATTTCACTAATCATACCGGCTAATATACGCTCCGGACTGCTTACAACCAATAATCCGGGTAATACGGCATGCAAAATCCCCCAAAATAAACCGCTTATAATAACAGCCAACATTTTATTATATCCGGCCATTTTGTTATAAGCATACCCTCGAAACATAAATTCTTCACCGAAGCCGACAACAACCAAATAAAAGAAAAATTTATAATACCCCTTTACCGTAAAATCTCTGTGTAGAAGAAAAAGAAGTAACATAATAGCTGTCAAGGTATACAGAAGGTATGAATGCGTGAATTGAAGCTTGAATTCTGTCAGCCTCTTCCTATTTACCATTATTATAACTAAAGGGAAAAACAGCATTGCAAGAAAATCATCAACAAATTTTATCCCGATATTTCTAACAGTAATATCACTGATACTAATTAATAAGTCATGATTAATAAACAGCTTCGATATCAGGTAAAAATAAATTGTACTGGCATTTATATTATTATCCTCTTAAAATATTCTTAAATACTATATAAGAGTAGATTATAGGTATAATGGAGGGCAAAATCAGTATTGCCACAAATATAAACCAAAGATTAACATTAAATATTGACAGTATAACTCCAATAAGTCCTCCTGCTGTCCATAAGAGGGCTGCCAATCTGTGTGTTTTTCTCCAAACTTCTTCGTTGGCTAATGTCCAAGGAGTCTTTATACCGACAAAATAATTATGCTTCACCCTGCCCATCACATTTCCCATAAGCATAAACAGCAAAGATATTCCAAACATCACTAGTCTTGTAGTATTTACAATATAGCCCAAAGAAGCGGAAATAATCATTATATGCATGGCAAAGAAAAATATATGAAACAAATACCTAAAATATATATAGGTGCTTTCAAACAATCTATAGTTCTCTTTTTTAGGATCAAGTGCAGGCAAAAAAATGAACATTATATACATTATTAAGTTTGTTATAGGCATAATCAAACTTCCGGATAGTCTACCCGAATAACCATCAATCTCACCTTTAAAATTCCAATGCGTCGGCACCTTTTCAGGCATCATGGGATAAAAATATATACTTATTAAAAAAGCTGCAATGATTATGAGAATAAGCGGTATCTCTCTTTTTAAATTAATTCTTTTCATCCGGATTCCCTCCCTTGATATCAGCTATGTTAAAAAACCAGTTAAGTACCTCTTGAAAAACAGTAGTGTTGAGCGAATATATGATATTTTGCCCATCCCTTTCGTCCATTACCAATCGAGCATTTTTTAGAATACTTAAATGGTGAGATATACTGGGCTTTGATATATCAAAATGCTCCGCTATTTCACCTGCAGTCATATCCTTATCCTTCAACATCTGTATTATTTTACGCCTCGTCGGATCAGATAATGCTTTAAAAGGAATATTAAGCGGCGACATAAGACCACCTCCATAATGAATTATTATATTTACTTACATGCTTAGATAATTATCTAACTATTTATTATTAGTATACTTATATGCTGAAATAATTTCAATATGTAATATTATGCTTTTCAACCATTGCTGAATTATATAGTCAACCACAAGTAAAATTTCCTGCCTGTATTTACTTGATTTTAATATCGGACAGAACCTAAAAAGACCCTGGAGAGAATGTATCAGGCCTAATAAGGTAATCCACAAATATAATATCTACTTATGCTTAAATAATGTGTTAGTGACATATAAGAAAATATTTAATGGCCATTCTTCCTCTACACGATTATAGCCCCGTGCAAAGGTCGTACTATACTATACCAAAGGAATTTCCCATATTTACGTCAGGCTGCGTGACTTAGCACCAAGTCATTATTTCAACGCTATATGTGGAACGGGGAAGAAATCATTATCAATACAGGTGCATGATATACATAGCTCTATTGCCATGCCCAAGTTCTACCTCCATCTACGGTTTTTAGTAGACCAACCCTTGATAAAATCCATCCATGTTCTTCATCAGTAAAATCCACAGTAATATCATAATCAAAATTAAAGCCTATTGGAAAAGGATGAATAGTCCAATCTAATCCACCATTCTCGGTAACAAGTAGTTTTGCCACGCTATCGGATTTTAACGGGGGAGTCTGTATAACAATAAAGCCTTTTTCATTAGTTGCAAAAGAGACTCCATATAGCCATGAATTTGTATCAATTTGGCCTATGCTTTGCCATTTGGATTCCTTTGCCATATGATTTAATATTATGTCATTATTAGGCTTTTGTGAGCCGTTTACATTCCAACCTTCATCTGTAGATATAAAACTAAAACTATAAGTCCCTTTTAATTTTTCATGTTCAAATCTTTCCCATGTTAATCCTCCATCATGAGTCCTATAAATATTTATTTTTTCATCGTTAACCACCACAATGCCATTTTTTTTATCAAAAAGTTTAAAATAGGATATTGAAAAGGATTGCAGCTTTGGCAAATTTTCATCTAAAACATTCCAAGATAAACCGCCGTCATTTGTTCTCAAAATGACAATATCACTGACATCCTCCCTTTTTGAGGCTAGTGCCCATCCATTTTCTTTATCTGCAAAACTAACTTTGTAAATATAATATTGATCAGAAAGGCTTGTAATACTTTCCCAACTTCCCCCACCATTTTCAGTGTATAACAGGGCCCCATAGTCTGATAACTGAGAAATCCCGTATCCCAGCTCATTGTCTATAAAAGAAATATCCTGTGTTGGCCTGATACCAGGATTTACTTGCCTCCACGTCTTTCCGCCGTCTACAGTCTTAACTATATAGTTTTGTTGATATGGTTCAGAACTTATAGCCCAACCCATTTCAGGTGATATAAAGCATACTTCTTTCATGCTGTAAAGGCTGCTGTCGTTATTAATATAATCAAACTTTTTACCTCCGTCATCTGTATATAAGAGTCCGCCGGATATAGGTCCTGCACCCACATCTGTGGGTATCCACCCTGTATCAGAATTTATAAAAAAAAGCTCCCTTGGATTTGGTCTTACAGATTTCACCTCGTTTATCTTAACCCAAGTTTCTCCTCCATCATCGGTGCGGTATAATTCTCCCATCCATGTACCAAGGTCAGATGTAAGAAACCAACCGGTTTTATCATTGATGAAATTTATATCAACTATATTTAGTAAATCATCATCTTCATCAAAGCCCTTTTCAAACTGCTTTTCCCATGTTAACCCATAATCATTTGTTTTCAATATCAATAATGAATGTTTATTTTTGATTATGCCGGCCGCCCATCCTTTACCCTGTGCATTTAAAGTAAAATGTTCAGGTTTAAAGCCGTCATTTTCCAGTGGGACCTCTGCCCATTTTTCGCCGCCGTTTTTTGTCATGAGTAGCTCATCGTTTATAAGGACATATCCATTTTTATCATTAGAAAATCCTAAATCAAAATTAGTTATTTCATCCATGGTCTTTTCCCACTGGGTTTTCCATGTCATGGCAGCATCATCGGTTTTTTGGATTTCAATGAGAAAAGAACCGTTCCCATTGCCTCGTTTTGTTATTGCCCATGCAATTGATTTACTGAGAAATTTTATATCAATTATTTGAAAATCATAAATCATAGCGTAATCCCAGTTTTCACCGCCATTTATAGTCCCCAATAACTGTGATTTGCTATTGTCATTGTCAAATTTGTCTCTTATAACCCATCCGGTATTTTCATTCAAAAAATTTAAGGAATGATATGAAGAATATATGGCTTCACCTTGTACTGTAATCAAATCACCATCTCTCCAACAATCTTTCACTCCATAATTTTCGTTTTTAACATTGGTTTCTTTACCTTGTACTGTATATATACATCCAGATAATATGCTTATTATAAAAGATAAGAAAATAATACCAGTTATTTTTCTCATATTTACCTCCTGCACAATGCTCTATCAATATTCAGTATATTAGTTAATATGAAGAAGAAAATGCCTTTGTATATATGATATTTCAATAATCCTTTACCACATTTTGTGCCATTATCGTTTCAAATAAGCGTTTGATGCAACATCTGTAATATATGTTCACCCCATCTACTTTGCCAAACCTAAGACAATCCGCCTTGGAAACTGTTAACACCTAATACCAATGAACCTCTATCCATTCAGGATAATAATTTCCGTAATAACCGGCAGAACCCCTAATGCCCCTTAATATTTCAACAGCACTTTGCGGTTCATTAAAAGGTTGTATATAAATCGAACCTTGGTCATATCTGCTTAACCTTAAAAAAATTAATTGATTTCCGTCCGTTGATATATTTGGAAAATAATCTGCCGTATCATTTTCGCCCTTTGTAATTGCTGTGATTCCTTCTTCATTCAATTCATAAATTCTTTGTCCCGGAACAAATACACCGGGTAAATCTGCATTATCAAAAGCTTTTTTATCTTTGGGCGCACTGCAATATAAAAGCTTTATTAGATCACCCTCTATCCAGGCAAACTGCGAATCTGCATGGCTTTCTTCGCCCGGATTTAGAATCGCACCATCAACCAAGCTAACTAATTCCAAGATCTTGTTATATTGTACATCTCTGCCTGCACCCTTTATATATGAAAACATTTTACTATCCGGTGAAAAATCCATCCATCCTTCGTATTTTAAACCGCCGCTTAGTTCCTTCACCTTCATGCTCTCTGTATCAAGCAATGCAGTTCCCACAATATCTGCCGCTATAGAAGCGGAGTTCGGACTCATATGATACGCAATATATTGCCCGTCCAAAGACCACTTCAGGCTTATAAAAGCCATGGGGTAGATGTTTTCAAAATCAACGGTTTCATTATCTTTGTATGTATATATAATTTTACGGGTGCCATTAAGATCTAACATTTCAATTGCCGGCGGTTTAGTTTTTGTCCTGGGTATAGAAATGGAAAGGCTTTTTCCTTCCGGATGCCAAGCAATTGAAGGAATTGCTATGGTGTTATCTTTCATTAAGCTTGTTATATGTATTGTGCTCTCTGTTATATCTGCACACTTCACAACCCCGGTGGATACGAAACCGCTATCTGTGTCGCCATATGTTGTATATGCAATTTTATTTTCATTTGGTGACCATTGATAATTATCATAAACCGGCACTGTATCTATAAATCTGTTTTGGGAACCATCTTCCGATACAACCCAAAGAAATGCCTCCTCAGACCGGCCGTTCGCAGAATACTTATATGCCAGCCATTGACCGTCATTTGACCACCCGATAAGCTCTGCATAACCCGAATCAGTAATCATTTTGGGCTGGGAATTCTCTTTTCTGCCATCCAATAACCACAGATGCCCATTATCCGTATATGCTACCATGGCATTAAAAGCCTCTCTTTCAAGTGTTTCAGGCGGCATAAAGCGTTCTCCAGTTTTAATCTGAATTTGATAGTTTTTTTCATCCCAATTGACTTCAGCACCTAACCCTTCGATGATTTCGCGCAAAGGCACATAAAATATTTCATTCACTAAACGTGGCCTTACGATAAGTTCAAAGGGTTTCGCATTTTTTAGCATTATATTTTCTGCAATTCTAAATAAAATGGTTTTCCCGTTCTTTTGAATAAAAACTGATTCTTTATTGGCATTCCAATTAGTATTAGCATTTAAAATTATTCCCAAATCATCTATAGACATCATAAAAGAACCTTTTTCAAGAATTAAAGGTGAAAAAGGAAGCACAGGTACACCATCCACAGTAATTGCAGGAGTTTTCGTTTCGGCGAATACAGTAGGTACCCCCATGAGCAACATTGCCAAAAACACAGTTAAAAAAATTCCCAATATGGTTTTTTTCATGTAATCAACTCCTTTTTATTTCATTACAAGTCTGATCTGCCAATAATTAAGACGATAATTTTGTATAAACGTTCCAAGTTAAATATAATGAACCTTCTTTGTATGATTCTATAATCCTATCAATGTTAATTATATCATCCCTTCATTATGGCAGACAAGAAAAGGCAAAGCACCTTACGCCTATAGCTCGAATACTAAGTAGCCATTCTTCTTTTTTATAAAAGTCAGGCATTATCAATAAATCATCCCCTGATATAGAAACTATAAATATCATACAATGGATTCTATTGCCGGGCAATAAAGCGCTTTAACTGAACGTATAGATATGGCGGTGGGACTTTAAATTACGCGGAGTGCGATTATAGTTAGAAAGGTCGGTAGAGCAGTCAGCATCTTCATCTTCCTTAATAACATGCAGGATCAAAAGAAAGCCCTGCAGAGAATAAAACTACAGGGCTTACATTTAAACAAAAATATCTGTATTACATTGCAATTGCACCTACAGGGCAATCGTCAATGGTTTTCTCAAGTCTTTCCTTATTGATTATATACTCTTCATGATCTTTGACAACAGCCTTTTTTCCTTCCATTTCAAAAAGCTCCGGATAGGATTTGGCACATAAAGAACATCCCATGCAGGCTTCTTTATTTATATTTAATCCCGCATGTTCAGGTGATTCAACCGGTAAATCCCCGTCCTTAACAATTTTGGCGGCCAGCCATGAAAAAATCAGAATTGCAATAACCGTTAGTATCCAGCGGATAAACATAAACTTAGGACCTAAAAACTTTGCTTCATTTAATAGCATTGGTACCTTTATTACCGCCCATGAGCTCAGTATAATTATGATATTTCTTATGGATGCACCTTTTTTGTGCAGCATTACACACATTGGAAAGGCCGCATATATCGGACCTGCGGATATGCTGCCCACAATAAATGCAAATACTATTCCCTTTTTCCCGGCATCCTTACCAAGCAGCTGCATAATTTTTTCTTTTGGCACCCACATGTCAAGTAGTGCGGTAAGTATAAATATTACAGGCATAATCATAAACATTTCTTTGATATAATATCCGCTGTTTTTAAGCGAATTGATACCCGTTACCGGGTTTACTATAAATATAAGTAAGTATACAAAAACAATCACTGTTAAAAACAAGTTCTCTCTTATTTTTTCTAAAAGCATTATATAATCACCCCCATCACTAATGCAATGAATATTGCAAATACGAAACTAAAACTATTGCGTACTGCTGTAAATTTTGTTCCGAATTCTTTTCTTTCCAAAGGAAATGTTACAATCCCAACCATAGTCAAAGTTGTAAGAAATGATACTGCCGGCACTACACCAACCCCTGCATTTACAAGAGTACCGACCAAAGGAAATGCGATAAAAGCCGGCACTAATGTTATTGTGCCGATTAATGCTGAGACAATTGTGGCTAATAATACTGATTGCTTTGACACAAAGTCTGATATTTTATCCGGCGGCAGAATAGTTAGGATCAGTCCTATTGCGAAAATGATAGAAAATATGCTTAAAGCCATTCCCTTACCCATTCCCAAAGCCATTTTAAGTGCCTCTATGGTTTTGGCCTTATTTCTAATAAATGAAAATACTAAAAATATTATAGTGCCTGCCCATATAGCCATAGTAAAAATATCCATGTTGAATACCCCCTATCTCTTTTTGTTTACTGACATTCTATCATCGTATCCTATAAGAGAATAGACACATAGGTTACTTTTTGTTATAATTCATTTAATGTTTTGGAAATATTGTATTAATGCGAGATTTGTAGTATCTTTCCGGCGATTGCTATATTACAATTTTTTAGGAAGTAGAATAGATGATAAAAGAATTAAACACCCTTAGCCTTTTTAAAGATATTGATGAAGACCATCTCATAAACTTAATAAATGAGAAAAAGATTGTAAAACGATCATTTAGCAGGGGGGCAACAGTACATGAGTTTGGTTCAAAATGTCCAGGAATGGATGTGGTTCTATCCGGCGGACTGGTTGCGTATTCTCTTGCTTCCAACGGCTCGGAAACCGTCGTATTTGAATTTAAAAAAAATAGTGTTATAGGAGCGAATTTATTATTTGGAAATGAAAATAAATACCCTATGAATATCTACTGCACTGCAGATTGCACTCTCTTTTATGTATCTAAGGATGCCGTTATAGGATTACTGAAAGATTATAGTTTTGTTATGCCGTTTATAAAGTCGCTATCACTAAACACTCAGGGCATAAATGAAAGAATAGCTATGTACACACAAAAAAATTTGAGAGAAAATATAATGGATTATTTAAGGAGTTTATCAGCAGAACAAAATTCACATACCATAACACTTCCCGTCTCAAAGAAACAGTTGGCTGACTATTTTGGAGTACAAAGGCCTTCACTTTTTCGAGAATTGAAGAGAATGAAAGACGAGGGTCTAATAAAAATTAACAATAAGACCATAACTCTTTATTTCATAGGAGAGTGATCATAGGTTTAATTAACAATAAGTACCTATTATCAATATATACAAATATTAAAACTATTGAAATAAGGTAGACTATGCTGTTGCAATTCAAAATTTGACAGCCGCTTTTTGAATCTTTTCTCTATCTCCGTGTTAACTATTTAAAAATTTATTGTATCATGATCATTAATTAAATCAATGGCTCCGGGTTTATTATTTTAAGTATCTTGAATACTTTGAATATTTTAAATATTTTTACAAAATTGTGGAAATAGATTGATATCTCTTTTGTAAAAGCGTATAATATAATAACTAAAATAGAGGCTTTTTTTTCCATTAAATCAAATGTAAAAAGAAAGAAGGTGACTAAAGGAGCTGATTAGTATAGGCATAATAATTTACTAATTGAAAATTATTATGAAAGGTGGCTCTGTATTGTGAACAAGATAAAAAAAAGAAAAATCAAATATTTTTTTTTCTTTTTATTTGCTGTTTCAATGATTCTTTCTCTAATGATAGTCTGGGGAGATAATAAACTAACTTTTTTGCCTAATAGTACTGTATCAGGGCATATTGTAGCGGATCAAGGAATCTATTATTCGATTCCTGTTACAAAAGATGGGGATTTAACTGTTACAATAGGCAAAACAGCCGGTGGTAATTGTCAGCTTCAGATAAGTACGCCTGATGGTCGGGAAATAGTACGTAAAGATAATTGGCACCAAGAAATATCTTTAACTGTTGAAGGTTTAAAACCGGAAAATTATATTGTAAGAGTTTTTTTATACGGCGCATGGAAGAATACAGATTTTGTGCTCACTAATGTTTTCACTGAGGCACCTCTTGAAAAAGATCAAGAAACAAACGATTCTTATACTCAGGCAATATCAATGCCAATTAATAGCAGCGTAACAGGACATATTGGCTATGACGACGGGGGTAGCAGAGATGAAAATGCAGATGCTGATGATTGGTGGAAAATCAACCTTGAGCAAAAAGGCGATATAAAAATCTTCTTAACCCAAATAAGAAAAGTAAATTTGTATCTTTGCTTATACAAAAATGATGGAGCGACTCGTGTAACCGATGCAGACACATGGGGGAACGATACTACTCTGGAAGGGAAGGATTTAGAACCAGGTATATATTATATAAGAATATATAGATATTCGTCGAATTTTACTCCGTATACTTTGACTGTTTCAGGGCCAGGTAATAGCACTGTAACAACTGCCCCAGAAGTACCTGCAGTGCCACAGACAACAGATACAGGAGCAGAAGCCTTTGACTCTGGAGTAAGACTAATGTGGTCAAAAGTATCAGATGTATTAGGCTATAGATTATTTAGATCAGAGGTCAAAGGAGAATTAGGAATATCAGTAACAGACTTCTATATAACAAGTACATCCTATGCAGATGTCAATGTAAAACCTGATACAACATATTATCATTCAGTAAAACCGGTACTATCGGAAGCAAATCCCTATCAGGGAATAGAAGAAAAATTAGGAGACACAATAGCAACATTTGTAGTAACAACAGGAAGTAAGATAATATATGATCCATTTGCAACAAAACACTTTATAATGCTAAAACTAGATAGCCCTTATATGAGTATAGACGGAGTAGAATATGAAGTAGAGCCGGGAAGAGGAACCACCCCAATAATAATAGGTGGAAGAACAATGGTACCCATAAGAGCGGTAGTAGAGGCAATGGGAGGCTCAGTAGGCTGGGATGGAAATACAAGTTTAATAACCCTTAATGCAAGAGGAAATAAAGTAGAAATGTGGTTAGGAAAGAAAGAAATAAAAGTAAACGGAGTAATAAAAGAAATGGATATAGCCCCGGTAGCAAAAGATGGCAGGACATATGTACCGGTCAGATTCGCAGCAGAGAATTTAAATTGTAAAGTAGATTGGATAAATAGCACCAAAGAAGCTGTAATTGTTTACGAGGAATAAAGGGAGGCTTTTATTATAAATAGTTGATCATTATTGAATTGGTTAAATATAATGATTTAAAAGTGTTTTGAATTAAAAATATCAAAAAAGGTTTGGAAGTTATAGTTATGTTTCCAACCCTTTTTGCTTACTGGATTAAAAAAGATGGTAAAAGGAAAAGGGATTAAGTCGCAAAATAAACCTTTTTACCTTGCAGTTAATTATCTAATTTTGTACCACATTCCGGACAATACTTGGGTTTCTTCCCACGAATATTTAAAGTTTTTTTACAATTAGGACATTTATAAAATACAGCTGCCTGTACTATACTGCCCAACATTATCATTGCACCTATATATGCAATCCACTTTATTTCAGTTAATGCAAATAAAAGTGCTATAAAAATGCCTGTCCAAAGCCCAATATGCATAATTAAATAGCTTTTATTATAATCCAATATTATTCACCTCTTAGAATTTTACATGACCTGAGATAGCACATCAGATACGTTCTTTTTATATTCTAAAAAGTTATATTAATTATACTCATACTAATCTCTTAACCGGGTAACGCAAAACGGTTCTCATCTTTGTGATATCAGTTTTTCTTGGGTCAGAAAGATATATCTCATGATGGCGACGTGTTTCGGATATATCGCATAAAAGTTTGTTTTCGGCCATAAATGCTTTCATTTTTTCAAGTGTGGCAGGCTCATCATCAAAACTGCCTATGTGCATACACTGCACACATGTTCCTTCGATAAAAGATATAAATCTCGCTTTTGAGAAGTCAAGATGAGGTTTTTTCTTTGCAATGCTTTCAATAGCGGCAGCAAATAGTTCATCTTTTACAAAATCCGGCTGCCTTATCATTGATGTAAAGCATAGCTTTGACTTATTGCTATAATTAAACTCATCACTATCTGCGTTCCACCAAAGACCTTCCAGTGGTGGCACTACATATTCAAAATAACCTGTTGGTGTCTGCCCTTTCTTAGGTGCCATTTTAATAGCGTAAGATAAAGAATATAGTGTTTCAACGGAAAGTTGATATTCACCATTTTCCTCGTTGGGATTACCCTGACCATCTATTTGAATAAATTTCATTTTTGGCACTTCTATAATAGCCGGCTCTGATTTTGGTTGATAAAACTCTTTAAATTTCTTTTTAAAATCAAGCTTCTCCACTTTCATTCCTCCTATTTATACACTTAGCATATCACCGTTAAATCGACAGGGGTATGTCCTGTTTAAAACCATAAAACGATTCTTCTTCCATGCATTGTAATCCTCTCCACAAATGCTCCTTGCTTCAAGACTTCATAAGAATGATTTAATTTTCGGATAATGTGCTGATGGCATATAAGGGAATATTTAGTAACCACTCTTCCTTTTTATAATCCGCCATGGAGATTCGTATGGATAATTCCGGTCTATACTTT
>CAYXAT010000042.1:0-11047 GCA_964462065.1 uncultured Clostridiaceae bacterium
CTTTGGGCAAACACACCTTCTTCAAATAATCTTGAGCTCAGTGATATTGCTTTTCTGTCGTCTCCGGTAATAACAGGTGTAATTGGTGTTTCGCTCTTGCCCGTATTAAATCCGAGTTTTTTTAATCCGTTTTTCAGATATCTTGCATTTTCCCATAATCTATCCGTTAATTCACTGCTTTCCGATAATATGTTTATAGCTTCCAGACATGCCGCTGCAACAGCCGGAGGTGCGGCAGTACTGAATAGAAAGGGTCTGCCTCTATGGTTAAGCCATTCAATAAGATTTTTGTTTCCGGCTACGTATCCGCCAACAACACCTATTGCTTTTGATAAAGTGCCTATTTGAATATCTACCCTGCCGTGAAGATCAAAATGATCCGCAGAGCCCCTGCCGCTTTTGCCTAAAACACCGCTTGCATGGGCATCATCCACATATGTAAGACAATCATATTTTTCCGCTAATTCAACTATTTCAGGCAATTTTGCAATATCGCCGTCCATACTGAATACACCGTCGGTGATTATAAGCTTGGTATTATAAGCATCCTTCACATCATTTATTACCCGTTCCAAATCATCCATATCGCTATGTCTATACCTAATAACATCAGCTCTGCTCAACCTGCAGCCATCAATTATACTGGCGTGATTTAATTCATCACTTATTATAATGTCTCCTTTATCAACTACTGCGGGTATAGCTCCTGCATTGGCCGTGAATCCTGCTTGAAATACAAGTACAGCCTCTACATGCTTAAATTCAGCAAGTTTTCTTTCCAGTTCTTCATGTATACTCATATTCCCTATTATGGTTCTGACCGCACCGGCTCCTACTCCCCATTTCTCAGTGGCTTCCAAAGCCGCTTTCTTCATTCTGGGATTATTAGCCAAGCCTAAATAATTGTTGGAAGAAAGATTTATTACTTCCTTCCCGTTTATCAGGGATCTTGGACCTGAAGGGCCCTGAAGGACCGCAAGTTTCCTGTATACTCCCTGTTCTTTGAGTTCATTCAGCCGGTCTGTGATAAAATTCAAATCATGTATGCTCAAT
The DNA here is from genome assembly GCA_964462065.1 of uncultured Clostridiaceae bacterium. Classification (GTDB taxonomy): domain Bacteria; phylum Bacillota; class Clostridia; order Lutisporales; family Lutisporaceae; genus JAAYKT01. Next base: position 1,054 of record CAYXAT010000042.1, read on the forward strand.
TCTTATACACTCCCTTGCACTATTTGACTATATTATATCATTTTCAGCTGTATAAAAAAAGAAATATGTTAATATGTTTATACTTTTTATTAGGTTTGTATATGCTCAGCGTACAGTATTTCTTAAAACTCCTACTCCTTCAACCTTCACTTCAATAGTATCCCCACTCTTTATTGCACTAATCCCCGAAGGAGTTCCCGTTGCAATAACATCGCCCGGCATAAGTGTCATAACCTTACTTATGAAGCTTACTATTCTTGAACAGTTAAAAATAAAATCCGATGTATTTGATTTTTGCTTTATTTCACCGTTATGTAATAACTCAATATCTAAATTATCATAATCTATGCCTACTGCGATACACGGTCCGAAGGGTGCAAATGTATCAAAGGATTTTGCTCTTGTCCATTGACCATCCTTTTTTTGCAAATCCCTGGCGGTAACATCGTTAAGACAGGTAACTCCAAATATATATTCGCTTGCCTCTTCCGGTTCTATATTGGATGCTTTTTTTCCTATGATCAATGCCGCCTCCGCTTCATAGTCCACACGTTTTGACATCTCAGGCAATATGATTTCACCTCCATGTGCCAATGCAGCCGTAAGCGGCTTTAAAAATATCAAAGGCTCCTCAGGCAAATCATGACCCATTTCCATAGCATGAGATTTATAGTTGACGCCTACACAAACTATCTTTGTCGGTAAACAGGGTATAAGAATTTCCACATCAGACAGATTATAAGCATCCTCTGTTACCTTAAAATTAGTGAAAATATCTCCCTCAATTTTATTTATTGTCTGCCCTTTCAATTCACCGTAGCTTACCATACCATTCTTTTTAAATCTTACAAATTGCATGTTATGTCCTCCTTAATTTAATTATTCTTAAATTCTAAAAATATACCCGACTCATACAGCATAGTTATAATTCAACCGCGGTCTCCAATAATATTCTAGGAATAATCTTCACACTATTATTATATTTTAGAATATCATCTTCTTTTACCCCGTCAAATAGGCTTTTGGATTTTAGCGGCAAATCACTGATTGTTATAAGACCCGCAGCTTTTCGTCCTATTTTTTTGCTTGCCGTAAATACTGCAGATAACTCCATTTCAACGGCATCACAGCCTCTTTTTATCATAAAATCAAAGCTTTCCTTATTTTCTCCTAAAATGGAATCCGTTGAATATATATTGCCTTTATAGGTATTAAGCCCTAATTTCTCAGCTTGTACCCGAGAATTCTTTATAATTATCTCAGCAACTTCATCGCTTCCAAAAACTTCTTCCCCAAAGCAGTCTTTTGTCAGGCCATCTCTATGGTATCTTGAAAATCCCTCTCCGATAACAGCCTTACGGCTTACCAATAAATCACCGAAACTGCATTTAATACTAATGCCACCCGCTGACCCCGAAAACAAAATATCCTCACAAGGTGTACAACCTAATGCAATTACACAATCTCCTGTAAGAGGAGCCCCGATGCAACTGTTTATCACAGATATGTCGATCCCTTTATATGTAATAGTGACTCCTTTGTACCATCCCTTAAACTGTTTTTTTACGCTATCGGCCTTTTCAATAAAGCTGTTCAACGGCCATACGGGGCTAATAATTACATTTTTAGAAATATCCGATACCTCACATCCAAAAAGCGTTTTTACCATTACTTCTTTTGTCACATTTTCGTACATCTTTTGACCTCCAAAATGAATACTCGGATTATTTTATCCAAAAAGAGATGCCTGAGCATCTCTAATTTTTCAAAGCATCATCAATCAACTTGGAAAAATCCTTAAAAGATTTGGCACCGACAATCACTTCACCAATCAACATTCCCTTTTCGTCAATTAACAGTGTAGTAGGAACATACATAATCTCATCCAGGAATCCGGGAATCAGACTGTCGGTATGAAGAATATTGGTGTAATCAGCTTTCTTTCTGCTCATTATAATCTTACCCGTTTCCACTTCTCCATCTATAAGAATTCCTAAAACTTTCGCACCTTTATCTGCATAATTATCTTCTAATTCCTGCAACGCAGAAATTCCCGATACACAAGCCGGTCACGTCGTTGTCCAGATATTTAACACAGTCACCTTGTTTTTGGTAAAAAAGTCGCTTGTAACTTCATTGCTGTATAAATCTACTGTTTTAAAACCCGGTATCTTAAATCTGCTTTCCTCCGGCTTTTCAGTAGCCACAGGGCTATCATCCTCTTTTTCATTTGCTATAGGTTGTTCTTCCGTATCATTTTTCTCCTCCGACTTTTCTTTTTCTGCTATTGACTCTTCCTTTTCCGCTGATTGCTCTTCATTTTTAAATTCTTCTGTGGCAGCTTCCTCAATAACATCCTGTTCAGGTACTTTTTCATTCTTTTTACTGCAAGCGGATAGACTTATCGCAATTATCAGTACAACTATCCAAAATCTTCTCAATCTTATCTCTCCTTTTATGGTTTAAAAACCCTGATTCAATCGCTTTTGTAGGACATTTTTTTACGCATTTCCCGCATCTTACGCATTCAATGTTATTGGGATCTTCATAAATTCTTATATCTACTGGACAATTATCCTTGCATATATCACATTTTATACATTTTGATTGGTCTACATCCATGCTATAGAAACTTATTTTATTAAATAAAGAATATATGGCGCCCAAAGGGCATACTGCTCTGCAAAAAGGTCTTGAAATCATCATTGATAATACTATCAATATACCAAGCAATAACAGTTTCCAATAATATAAAATCCCAACAGCACTTCTGATTGCACTGTTAGTCAAGGCCAAAGGTATCCCGGCTTCCAATGTACCTGCGGGGCATATAAGTTTGCAAAAATAAGGGGAGCCCAACCCGATATCATTTGTAAAAAAAATAGGCATAATTATAACAAAAACAACTAAAAAAAAGTATTTCCCGTAGCCGAAGAACTTTTTCATGCTTATTTTCTTTACAGGAACCTTATAAAGCAATTCTTGAAATAATCCAAAAGGGCATATCCAGCCGCATACAAACCTTCCTCCTACGGTACCAATCAGCATCAAAAATCCGAGGACATAAAGGGATATTTGATGCTTGATGCCTGCGGCCAAAGCCTGGAATGAGCCTATAGGACATGATGTATATGCCCCGGGGCATGAATAACAATTAAGCCCGGGAAAGCAGACAGACTTTAATTTCCCGCGATATATGATTCCTTCTTTAAAACCTTTAAAATAGCTATTGGCTAATAAGGTCGACATAAGCTGCGTGAATTTCCTTTTAAAATCAACCAATTCCGATACACTCCAAGCAAATGTTTATGGCTTTTTTTAGGACTTCCAGGGCTTCCCCTTTGAAAGTACCGATAGCCATAAATATTATAGATAAAATCAATAAAAAATACCTCAGTCTTATCCTCATCTTTCCCACTCCAAATATTGCTTCCCGCATATGATAAAACCTAATTATTCATTTCCTATAAATAAGAATTATTTATATTATATCAAATTTTATGACAAAACCAATACACCTTATAATAAAAAGATAGATCAATTTGCTGCCAAATTACTGTAGGAAAAAGAAAACGTAAAAATAAAATGCCCACTTGGCAGTGGGGCTTAGGACAAAAATGGAGCTGGCAGAGAGATTCGAACTCTCGGTCTGCTGATTACGAATCAGCTGCTCTACCCCTGAGCCATGCCAGCATTGATTTACTTTACCATTGTATCAATTTAGAATGTAACTTTCAATTAATATTTAAGGGATTTTAGAATAAACTATTTCCAAAATTGAAAAACTATATTGCACTTTAGCATGGAATTTTTTGATTATACCTATATTGACGTAAAAAATTTAAAGTAGTATGCTATAAGTAAATAAAAAATGATTATGTCCGCTAGGGGAGCATGTGCTGAGATAGTGGCCTTCGCCACTGACCCTTGGAACCTGTGTAGTTAATTCTAACGAAGGGAAGCGGTTTCTGTTTAAAAAGAAGCTGCCGCGTTAGGGGCAGTTTTTTTATTTTACAGTTCCCTCCGAGGACATGTCAAAAGGAGGATTATAATGGATTATTTTATTAAAATGTTCAGTAAGCTGAGCGAGTTAAAACCCGTCACAATTATTATACTTATTCTGCTTATCGGTCTGTCTGTCTTTCTTTCCCGTTATAAAAAGGACAGAAAAATGAGAACAAATGCCCTGGTATACGGTGGCTTATGTATTGCTATGGCTTTCACCCTGTCTTATATCAGATTATATCGTTGGCCACAGGGCGGTTCTATAACACCGGGCAGTATGTTGCCTATGTTTATTTTTTCTTATATATTTGGCCCGGGTGCCGGATTGACAGCCGGTTTGGCATATGGATTATTACAAATGGTACAAGGGCTTTATGCGGTGCATTGGGCACAGGTTCTGCTTGATTATCCCATAGCTTTTGCTTTATTGGGTTTAGCGGGACTGAATCGCAAACACTTAGCCGTAAGTTCGGCAATAGGCGGATTCGGAAGATTCTTAGCGTCATTCGCTTCCGGTTTTATATTCTTTGGAAGCTATGCTCCGGAAGGTATGAATCCCGTATGGTATTCGCTTACTGTAAATCTATTGATAATCGGTACTGATACGGCTATTTGTATGGGTTTGGCCCTTATTCCACAAATAAAGAACACCGTTGAAAAACTTAAGGATAATGTATTATCCTAAGAATCGGTGGCTTCGTATGTTTTAACATTCATAACACATCTTGAAATACCTATCAAAAGACATCACATCTTTTCGGTGTGATGTCTTTTTCCTTTTATTTTCTACGCTTCTATAAAAGCCGATAAACTACTCATATCAAAGTTTCCACCACTTACTACCGGTACCACTTTTTTCCCTGCACCCCAGTCACCCTTCAGTGCTCCTGCCACGCTAACGGCTCCGGATGGCTCGGGAACGGTTTTATAGTATTTTATGCACTTCCCTACCGCTTCGGAAATTTCATTTTCGCTTACTGTTATTACTTCATCCACGTATTCCTTCACTATGGGAAATGTCAATGAGCCGGGTTCCAAAGACAGCAAACCGTCGGCAATTGACCTTGTCTTATCAAGGCGGGTAATAGCGCCTTTTTCCAAAGAAACATACATAGAATTGCTTTTTTCGGGTTCCACGCCTATAACTTTTACTTTAGGATTTGCGTTTTTAATGTAGTATGAAATCCCCGAAATGAGACCACCGCCACCTACGGGAACCAAAACAACATCTACATCCGGCAATTGTTCCAATATCTCTTTTCCTATAGTGCCCTGACCGGCAATAATATCGTAATGATCGTAAGGCGGAACCACAAAATATCCTTCTTCTTTGGCTATCTGCTGCATGCGCACCAACCGTTCACCTGAGGTGGTGCCGCATAGTTCTATCTTTGCTTTCCATCCTGATACAGCATTTATTTTCGCTCTCGGTGCCGTCTCAGGCATCACAATCATCGCTGGCAGCCCCAACTTATAAGCCACATATGCAACAGCTTGGCCGTGGTTTCCGGATGATGCGGTAACTACTCCCTTTATTTCCGGTGTAGCTTTGACTTTGTTTATTATGCAGTTACTTGACCCTCTGATTTTAAATGAATTTGTAGTTTGCAAATTCTCAGCCTTCAGAATCAATTTAAACCCCTGTTTGTTTTCAAATGCTTCCGAAAAAAGAAGAGGTGTAACCTTAGCAAAATCCTTAATGTTTCTATGCGCATCTTCTACTTTTTGTATACTTATCAATTTCTTCACTTGCCTTTCTTTTTATTACGGTTTGCCGTTAGTATGTTAATCGTTCATAAGGCATAAACAAAATATTTATGTTTAATTTTTCTTTAGATATTCTATTATAATCTATATAATTCCTCTAAATAATTTAAACTTTATCACTGTCATAAAAGTTATTCTTGCTTTATTTTGAACGATTGAATTATTTTATTGAAGGATATGGTGTAATAGTTTCTCCAGTGTTTCCCCTGCATGTAAAAGCTTGCTCTATAAATATGTCCATCGCTTCCTTGCAAGAAGCTTTCATATGTTCTATATGCTTTTCCTTTGCTATTAGCCTTTTCATATTGAACCAAAAAACCTTTACTGCCGTTTACTATTATCTCTTTTCTTGAATAAAACTTATATTCGACGGAATCTACCGGGGATTTCTCTGATTCCTCTAAAAACTGTTCCAGTGGTTTTTCCATTTTCCATATTTGTATAAAGCCACGTATTCTATTATTCGGTGCCAAGAAGTTTAAATGATACAGTATCTCACCACCGGAGAAGCTTTGTTCCCACACCTCCCAGGTTGATGGCATCAAAAACCTAAGCTTCCCGTCCAATGCGCTGTAGTTTCTGTAGCCTTGTTTTTCTACTTTACCGATTTCAATATTGGTTTTAAATACCTCTACCGTTTTAACTATTGTATTCGAATAATTAATTATGAACATCAATAAAAAAGCAGATAAAGCTATATAGAATACTCTGCTTTTTTTCAGATTAAAATTCATCCCCTTCACCTCTTTTATATATCCATACTAATAAATATGACAATTATATATCGATAATGTATAATAAACCTATAAAACTTTGGAGGTGTAAGCGATGAAATATATAGATTTGCGCAGTGATACAGTAACAATGCCGACAGATAAAATGCGACATGCTATGGCCAATGCGGAGGTGGGTGATGACGTTTACGGCGATGATCCCACGGTCAATAAATTGGAAGCATTGGCTGCGGACATGGTAGGTAAAGAAGCCTCTCTTTTTGTTCCCAGTGGCACTATGGGCAACCAACTTGCCGTCATGTCGCATACTCAAAGAGGCAACGAAGTGATGCTTGGTGAGAATTCGCATATTGTAGTACATGAAGCCGGTGCCACAGCCGTTCTATCGGGTGTTCAGCTGAGAACTCTAAAATCTGCAGATGACATATTATATCCGGAGGCTGTATTGAACGGTATAAGGTCGGATGATATCCATGAGCCCAAAACGGGGCTTATATGCATGGAAAACGCATTGGCCAACGGTACCGTGGTACCTTTAATTATTATGAAAGAAGTATATGATATAGCACAAGGACACGGTATACCCGTTCATTTGGATGGCGCCAGACTTTTTAATGCGGCTGCGTATTTAAATGTAGACGCTCCCGAGATAACAAAATACACAGATTCTGTAATGTTTTGCATATCCAAAGGTCTTTGCGCACCGGTAGGTTCAATCTTGGCAGGCACAAAACCATTTATTGATAAAGCAAGAAGAAACAGAAAGATATTAGGCGGTGCAATGAGGCAGGCAGGAATCCTTGCAGCGGCAGGAATAATCGCTTTGGAAGAAATGACAAAACGTCTAAGCGTTGACCACGAAAATGCTAAGTATATGGCAGAAAGGCTGTCTGAAATCAATGGTATTTTGCTTATTAAAGAAAGCGTGCAAATCGATATGGTTTTCTTCAAACTTGATTCCTCTATTATAGACCCGGATATACTTGTAAATGAACTTTTAGAAAAAGGAATAAAGATTAACGGACCTGATGCAGGCTATTACAGATTTGTAAGCAATAATGACGTGAGCAAAAAAGATATTGATTATGTCATAGATTCCATAAAAGAACTGATGTAGTTATTTATAAACACATTATCCACTTTGGGAGATAGTTGCATTTAAAAACTTATTAGGGCGTTTAAACGCCCTTTTGTTTTTGTCGACGCAAAAGAATTATAAAGAAAGGTCCTCCAAGAACCGAAGTCATCACTCCCACCGGAATCTCCTTCGGTTGTATCAATATCCTTCCCATCATATCGGATAGCATCAAAATGGCTGAACCCAATATTGCCGAATATGGAATCAGTTTTCTGTGATCCGAACCCCAAATGATTCTTACTATATGAGGTACAATGAGCCCCAAAAAACCAATGGTGCCTCCGGTAGAAACTGCTGAACCCACTACAACCGAACATATTATAAGCAAAATAATTTTCAGTCTTTCAATGTTTATTCCAAGGTAATGAGCGGATTCTTCACCTAAAGACATAATGTTCAACTCCCTGGAAAAAAATCCGAGCAATACTATTCCGGGGATGATAAACAATGAAGACACAAAAAGCTTATCCCACGTTGATGAGGCAATGCTTCCCATGGTCCAAAATACAATATGCTCTATTTGATTTCTGTTAAGCATCATAAGAAAAGAAATTATTGATGCCAGAAAATAGCTTACTGTTACACCGGAAAGCAATAGCGAATTAATAGATACCCTGTTTTTTGTCTTTGACAGTGTATAAACGAAAAACAGTGTGGCAACAGCTCCGATAAATGCAAATACGCCCGTGGTACTGTAACCCAATAACCTTATATTTATTCCCAAAACAATTGAAATAACAGCCCCTAAAGAGGCTCCGGCGGACATGCCCAAAGTGTAAGAATCCACCAGAGGATTTTTGAATATACCCTGCATTACAGCGCCAACAACGGATAATCCGGCACCTATAACTGAGGCAATCAGAACCCTGGGAAATCTAATTCCGATTAGGATAGCACGGTTGTTTGATTCTTCCCCCATAAAGATAATCCTAACGGCCTCTTCTATTGAAATATTCACTGCACCCGTGGATATAGCCAAAAGAAATGAAAAGACTAAAAAAACCAAAACCCCAATAAAACACAATATTTCTTTTGATAGCTTTTTATTTATATTCATATTATTCTCCGGATATCATGAGTACATCAATCAGCTCGCTTTGTGTAACTAAACTCACATTATCTCTTTCTTTTATTTTTTTATAAATACTCAGAGCCTTGCCTTTTGTAAAATCCCGTTTTGTGAAGCCGGCATCATCTAAAATATATATTTTTTTAGTGTTCAGTTCAGGTTCTAAAAGTATTTCCAGATTCTTTATATTGGCAACACTGAAGAAAACCGGTGTAAGCACAACGATTTCAGAATCCAATATAAATTCTATGTTCTTCTTATAGATTTCATCGGATATTTTTACGAAAGGTATTTCTTCGGCGACATTTATCCGGCATTCCTTTGATATCGCCCAATCGGTATCTCCTATATTTAAAACCCCCGTTGATAATTTAAACCCTTTTGAGAATAGAACTCTTATCAACTCCTGACCGCTGCCACCGCCGCAAATAATATGGACCTTACTTTCTATTTTCGGTTTGGAAATACCTGATACCGTGTATATATAAGGCTTGCCCGTTAAAGGATTGCCGTTTATATATACGTTAATATTAAAAACTTCTCTAATATTTTCTTGATTTAATACAGTCTCAGGCATACCTTCATATATAATGCTACCTTCTTTGAGCATCAAAATATAATCACTGTAAGATGATGCCATATTTAAGTCGTGCAATACGGCGATTATAGTTAAGGACTCCTTGATACTCATATTCTTTATCAAATCCAATATTTCTATCTGATGCTGTAAATCCAAGTGAGACACCGGTTCATCCAATAATAGGATTTTTGGCTCTTGTGCTAAAGCCCTGGCTAATATAACTCTTTGTTTTTCTCCTCCGCTAAGCTCATTAAACATCCTATCGGAAAGTGTCAGGATATTCGTATATAGCATAGCTTTTTCTACTATCTTTACATCCTCCGGGGTCTCCCCTTTAAACTTTTTTATATAAGGGTGCCTGCCCATCATTACGATATCTTTTATTTTAAAGTCAAATTCCAATGATATGTTCTGGGGAACAACGGATATTTTTTTACTGACTTCTTTCCGGGGCAGCTTATCTATTCCCTTAGAGTCCAAAAGTATAACCCCTTTTTGTGGTTTCAGGTAGGTAGAAATGTTTTTTAATAAAGTGCTTTTCCCTGAACCGTTGGGCCCTATGACGCTAATAAATGTCCCTGGTTTTATATTCATATTTATATTATTTAAAACCTCTTTGCTGCCATACCCAAAAACCAAATTATTGACTTCTAATTGATAGTTCATCTTAAACCCTACTTTTTCGAAAAAATATCTTCTAT
>CAYXAT010000042.1:11147-13880 GCA_964462065.1 uncultured Clostridiaceae bacterium
TATCCTTGACTCCATCAATTATATTCTGCATATCAAGGATAATCCTTTCCGCCTCTTCTTCCTCACCAACTATTTTTCCTATTAAAGCGATAGAATCAGATATTCTGTCAAAGCCGGAAGCTTCCGTCATTATCACGGGTATTCCCAAACCTTCTATCGCTATAGCAATATCATCTTGAACATATACCCCCGCAAGTATCACATCCGGTTGAACTTTTTTTAAAAGCTCAATATTCGGACCTTCAAAATCACCTATTTTTTCTATATCAGATGTTTCCTCAGGATAATCACAAAAGCTTGTTATTCCCACTAATCTGCTGCCTGCACCCAAAGCAAACACAATCTCGGTATTGCTGGGGGATAAGGATACTATTCTTTCAGGTAATCTTTCCAATTCAACGGTTTTACCATTCATATCTGTAATTAATATGCCTTTGCCATTATTGTTTTCCAAGCCCTCCTCAATCGGCTTTTGGCAGGCTGTAAATATCAATACCACTGCTATTAGAATAATCATTACAATCTTCTTCATTGTTTTCACTCCCAAATATATTTGTTTATCTTTTTTTAAAAAAAATAACTTATCTAAATAAAAAACCTTCTCAAAAGAGAAGGGTGTATAGGCTTAATTAATTCACCTCCCTATCCCTCGTAGGCAGTTCATGAATTCGTCTTAGGCAGGTTTCCTGGCTAAGGTTCATCGCATTCCTAAACCTTCCCGAATAATCAGTGGCGTTTTTAGGAATCTCCCCTTCACAGTGGCGGGACCGCATGGGGTTTACACCCATTTCCCTTTTAGCTGTATAACAGCACCTAAGCCTTTTCTAATAAAATATTAGCATATGCATATTATTAATACAACAGCATGCAGTCTTATATATATTGATTTTCAATGAATTATCGATAGGATACTTGTGCCATGGCAAACTAAATTTGCTTATAATAACATAAAAAAGCTTTTATCTGTTATAATTATAGTGATTAAATAATTAAATAGGGGGTAAAAAAATGCCATTAGTTACATCAAAGGAAATGTTCAAAAAGGCATATGTAGGCCAATATGCCGTAGGAGCATTTAATGTAAATAATATGGAAATCATACAAGGTATTGTGGATGCCGCTAAGGAAGAGCAGGCGCCATTAATACTGCAGGTTTCTGCCGGAGCAAGGAAATATGCAAAACATGTTTACCTGGTAAAGTTAGTGGAAGCTGCCCTGGAAGACAGCGGTTTGCCCATTTGTTTGCACTTGGACCACGGTGAGGACTTTGAAATATGCAAATCCTGTGTGGACGGCGGTTTTACTTCCGTTATGATTGACGGTTCAAAATATCCCTTTGAGGAAAATATCAGATTGACTAAACAGGTAGTTGATTATGCCCATGAAAAAGGTGTAGTGGTTGAAGCAGAATTAGGCAAGTTAGCCGGCATAGAAGATGCGGTAAGTGTTGCCGAAAAGGATGCCACTTTTACCGATCCGGATCAGGCAGTAGAATTTGTTGAAAGAACCGGGGTTGATTCTCTGGCAATAGCCATAGGAACCAGCCATGGTGCTTTTAAATTTAAGGGAGACCCCATGCTTGATTTTGAAAGATTAGAAAAGATAACAAATCTATTGCCGGGTTATCCTTTGGTTCTGCACGGGGCATCAACGGTTTTACCCGAGTTTGTAGAATTGTGCAATACTTATGGCGGCGATGTAGCAGGAGCTAAAGGTGTGCCCGAAGAAATGCTGCTTCGCGCAGGTAAATTAGGAGTATGCAAAATTAATATCGATACTGATTTAAGACTTGCCATGACAGCTTCTATAAGAAAGCATTTACATGAGCATCCGGCTGATTTTGATCCAAGAAAGTATTTGAGTCCCGCACGAGAAGCTATAAAGAATATGGTTAAGCATAAGATAAAAAATGTATTAAATTGCAGCGGAAGGCTATAAAAATTGCGTACAGAAGTACGCAATTTTTAATTCCAAGATGGTTTTCTTTATATGTAGTTTTTCAAAAATTCCGGCACCTTATCCTTTTCTCTACTTAAACTGATAATAAAGCTGACACCGAATTCTTTATATAACTTTTCCAAGTCCTTTATAAATTGATTTAAACAAGAATCCTCAGCGGTTGAAATCACTTTTTGCCCATCAATAAAAATTTTCTCCGCATCAAGATTTTGTGAAATTATTCCGCATAAAAAACCATAAAAAGCCTTCAGATTCTCAATCCGGAATTCTCCGGCATTTACAAATCGAAGACTTCTGTCCAATTCATACATATGGTTGTTATCCCTATCAACATATACGATATGCCCTTTTGACTCTCGCAAAGCCGAATTTGCCATATCAATCATTATTTTAGTTTTCCCGGTTCCTTTTTCTCCCACAATAAACTTAACCATTTTAATTACCCCCTGACTTTTTTTTGGAGATTAATTAGAGAATACTATACTTTATATTATTTTTCAATTATATATTTTCAATAAAAAAAAACAATCAAAAAGCTCTAAAGATATAATCCAAACTATGTAAATCAACTGCATTTATAATGTATACTGCATAATAGTTCTAAAACCATAGTTTTCCCTTGAATTCCATCAATAAAACCATTTCATAGCAAGATCCAAGGCTTTTGCTTATATTATAATTGTTCCTGCTATTTACATTATCCTATTTTTCTGCGATAATAAAGTATATATATTTTTTTAGCTACCTTATAATTATTATGGAATATTTAATTCT
>CAYXAT010000043.1:0-3277 GCA_964462065.1 uncultured Clostridiaceae bacterium
ATCCCTCCGTTCGCCCGGCTCACTATCAGGCCGAGGCGGGGTAATGCTCCCTTAGGTCGCATTCCCTTTATCCGCCTGTTCGATTCCCTATACATTTCTATAAAAAAAACATCACCCTTGGGTGATATTCTTTTCGATTTGGTGCCGGAGGCGGGAATCGAACCCGCATGCTCGTAAAAGCGCATGATTTTGAGTCATGTGCGTCTGCCAGTTCCGCCACTCCGGCGCTACGTAATTTATCTTAGCACAGGTGATTTTAAAAATCAATCATATTTTTGCATATTTACCTTTGATTTACGGACGAACCATTCAACAATCCGAAGTTTATGCATATAATGTTTTGAAATTGGGGTATATTGTAATAAATTTTATTGTGGTTTTGGTCCTTAAGTATGTTATAATTTACATTGTTGTAGTAGTATTTAATATAGGTTACGGAGGTTAGATATGGATCCGGTTACACATGGAATCGTAGGATTAGCTATAGCAGCAGTCGCAGGAGAGCCCGCAGCTGTTACCAATCCTTATGCTATAGGCTGTATGTTAGGAGCAATAATACCCGACGGAGATATAGTTATGCAACTTAAGGGTCATTATAGCTATTTAAAAAATCATAGAGGGGTATCACATTCGTTACCTTTTGCTTTACTATACGGTGGTGCAATAACTTTGCTGTTATCAATGATATTTCCCGGAGCTGTGTTCCTTAAATTGTTTTTATACTCTTTGGCGGGGTGTTTGTCACACTTGATATTGGATATAACGAACTCTTACGGTGCACAGATTTTTTGGCCGGTTTTTAATAAAAAGTTTACGACGGATTTATTATTGGTTTATGACCCTATACTCTTGATATTATCATTGGTTATAATTATTCCGGCATTCAGGGCAATAATACATCCTATGTTAGCCATACTTTTGTTTATGTCTTATATAGGTATCAGAAGCTGGATGAAATCCTATGTGAAAAAAACCGTAAAAAAAAGCATGGATAAGGATGGGGATATTAAATTTATCAGAGTATTGCCGTCTATCGTCGGGCTTTTGAAATGGCATTTTATTGTAAAGTTCGGCGACAGAAGAGTAGTAGGAGAAATAAATTTATTTCCGAGAAGAGTAAAGGTAATAGATGTATTGGAAAACTTGGATACCGAACTTTATGATGCTGTAAAAAATACAAAGATTGCGGAATTTTTCGGTGAGTTCACGCCTATATTTCATGTTACATGCAAGAAATTGGCTTTAGGCTATGAATTCAGTTTTACCGACTTGAGATACTATATGGCAAAAGACTTTCTTCATCACGCAACAGCAGTTTTGGATGATAATTTCACATTGGTATCTTCATTATTTCAACCCTATAATAAAAGCAGGAAGGTTGAAATTTAAGCGACTTTGAATTGGACAAGGGGGGAGAACATGGACGTAGAAAAACTTCTTATTAAAAGAATCAAGAAAGGCGATATTGGGGCTTTTGAGGAGCTCATAAGCAATTATGAGAAAAAAGCCTATAATATTGCTTTTAGAATGATGAATAACGAAGAAGATGCAAAAGACGCCGTCCAGGAAGCTTTTATCAAGGTGTTTAAATCTATTAAAAGCTTCAGAGAAGAATCCTCTTTCTCCACTTGGTTATATAGAATAGTTACAAATGTATGCTTGGATGAGATAAGAAAAAGAAAAAAATATGCTTCTGTTTCATTAGAGCTGGATATTGAAACAGATAAAGGTACCACACGTATTGAAATAGGAAAAGACGAAGAAACTCCCGAAGATTTATATGAAGAATTAGAAAAGAAAGAGTTAATTTTAAATACTATAAATACATTAAAAGAAGAATATAAAACGGTTGTTATACTGAGAGATATTCAAGGCTTTAGCTATGAAGAAATTGCGACCATACTGAGCTGTTCTCTTGGCACCATAAAATCAAGAATAAACAGAGCACGTAATGTTCTCAAAGATAAGCTTGAAACCCAATTGGAACTTTACGATAAAAAGAGCGTCTAATTTTTGTAAAGGAGGGAAACAGCATGGATTGCAGTTTATATAAAAACCTTTTGTCACCGTATATTGATAAAGATATAAATGAAATAGATAAGATTGAGTTGGAAAAGCATTTATTATCATGTGAAAAATGCATGAACGAATATAAAGCACTTCTAAGCGTGGTAAAAAGTTGCAACGAAATAGAAGATGCCGAACTTCCCTCTGATTTTTATTTGGGTTTACATGAAAGGCTCAGTGAGATAAATGTTAAAAAAACTAAGATAGATTTTCTGAGAGTTAATTGGAAATGGGCTTCCGGCATAGCGGCTGTATTTATTATTGCAGTAATAAGCATTTCTCAACTTCCTAATTTAATGCATAAAAATGCAACAAAAAGTGAAATGTCACCGGCAGGAGAAGCGGGTTACGGTTATACCCGCGGTGCAGCGCCTGCGCCTGATGTTGCATTTCCCGAGGAAGCTCCACAATTCAGCATAATGGCACAAACTACCGATTCCGGCGGGCTTGCAATGAATCGAGCTGCTGATGATAGTTTTAGCGCAGAAAGCTTTGACGAACCAAGCGCTGATAACAGAATGATGAGCAAGGCAAAAATGGAGGAAGAAGGCATCATAGCCTTTGATTTAAAAGAAGAGATAAAAGAAGCTGCTGAACCTGAAATCTTGGAAAGAAAAATAATAGTGAGCGGCAGTGTATCTTTGGAAGTAGTGGATTTTGATAACAGCATGAAGTTTATTACGGATTTAGCCAAAAGATATGGTGGCTATGTTGAAAATTCATATGTTGACAATAACAGTACATTTTATGTGGAAGGCAAGCATAAGAGAATTAAAAGCGGCAATGCAGCCATAAGAATACCATCGGATAAATTCGAAGATGTGTTTGTGGAAGTCAAGTTATTAGGGGAAGTGACTAACGAGAATACAAATTCTTCAGATATCAGTGACATGTATTATGACACTGCCACGAGAATCGAGAATCTGAAGGTTCAGGAGAATAGGCTTAGGGAACTGCTGGTTATGGCGAAAAATATAGAAGAAATATTAAAAATAGAGAACGAATTGAATAGGGTTAGAAATGATATAGATTTGATGAGCACGGATATCAGGCGTTGGGATAAGCAAGTCAGTTTATCATCCCTTTATATTGATTTAAGAGAAGTATCGGATGCAAAAATATCAAATGTGGATGTTTCCACCACCTGGGGCAAAGCATATAAAGGTTTTGTTAAAACGATAAATAATATTATTGCCGGCGCAGAGCATTT
>CAYXAT010000043.1:3377-13873 GCA_964462065.1 uncultured Clostridiaceae bacterium
CATATAAAGGTTTTGTTAAAACGATAAATAATATTATTGCCGGCGCAGAGCATTTGTTTATATTCTTAGTGGCCTTTCTGCCGTATATAATACTGTTGGCAGCCGCCGCATTTGTAATATATATAATAATTAGAAAAAGAAGGAAGTTGTAATATATCGAGAAGGTGAATGATATGCCGATGCGAAGGAAACAAATCAGATTAAAGGAATATAATTATTCACAAGCAGGCTATTATTATGTAACGATATGCACCAAAAATAAACAAAGCTTTTTATCAGAAATAGTAGGGGTCGGTTTCCATGCCGACCCTTATGTAAAATTGACAACTATAGGTCAAGAAGTTATGAAGAGTATTGTTTTGTCGAGGATAATTATACACATGTAAAATTTGATAAATATGTAATTATGCCAAATCATATACATATAATTATTGTGATACAAGAATCGAATAAGGGCGGGCGTGGAAACCCGCCCCTACACATGATTATAGGTCAATTGAAGTCTTATACAAACAAAAGATTCAATGAAATCAATAATACGAATAAATTACATCTTTGGCAAAGAAACTATTATGAAAGAATTATTAGAAATGGTATTGAATATCAGGAAATATGGCAATACATTGACACCAATCCATTAAAGTGGAACGATGATAAATATTACATTTAAATATAATTTTGGTATCAGAAATAGTAGGGGTCGGTTTCCATGCCGACCCTTTTACTTTTAAAAACATGATGTTACAATCTTTTTACTAGGATATAAAGGGTTTTTCATTTTTTTGTGGAAATAATATAAACTAATAAACTTTGGAGGAAAATCAAATGCAAAATGATAAATTTATAATAATTGACGGGCATAGCCTAATGTATAGGGCTTTTTATGCACTGCCCCCCTTAATGAACAAAGACGGCCTGCACACGAATGTTATATACGGTTTCGTTAATATGATAAATAAACTGATAGAAGAATATAATCCAAAGTATTTAGCCGTAGCCTTTGACACAAAGGCTCCCACTTTCAGGCATGAAGAATATGCCGAATATAAAGCCCAGAGGCTGAAGATGCCGGAGGACATGTCGGAGCAGATTCCTTACCTTAAGCAAATTTTAGATGCAATGAGAATCGAAAGAGTTGAAATAGACGGTTACGAAGCCGATGATATAATAGGCACTTTATCAGATGTTTCCGATAAAAAAGATATACATACTCTTATAGTAACAGGCGATAGGGATACTTTTCAGCTTATAAGTGCTAAAGTGCGTGTTTTGATTACGCGAAAAGGCATAAGCGAGACAGAGGAGTTTGACAGAGAGAAGCTTATTATACAATACAGTATAACACCGGAACAGGTTACCGATTTAAAAGGCTTGATGGGAGACGCATCAGATAACATTCCCGGTGTGCCGGGAGTAGGAGAGAAAACGGCTTTGGCATTGCTTGACCAATTCGGCAATATGGATAATCTAATGAACAACACAGAACAAATCAAAAAGAATAAGGTTCGTGAGAATATCGAAAACAACAAAGAAATAGCGATAATCTCCAGAGACTTGGCTACTATAAAAAAGGACGTTCCTATAAAGGCAGAAATGGATGTGTACAAATATGAAGGACCCGATTATAAGGCATTGATAAACCTGTATCAAAGATTAGGTTTTAACAGTCTTTTGCAAAGAGCAAAAAAGCAATACGGAGGGACTATATTAGGGGAGGAAGAGAAGGAAATAAAATTCAGTCTCATAGAAAAAGAAGCGGATTTAAAAAGGCTGTTACAGGATATTAAAGAAGAAAAGTTCTTTGCATTCAAGACTGCAGCCATAACAGATTATATATATTTTTCTTTGAACAATAAGCAATATATAGTTCCCATAAATAAAACTACAATACCCGACATTAAAAATATAATGGAAGATAAAGAAATAGAAAAAGCCGGTCACGATTTAAAATGTGATATCACAGCCCTAAAGAATATGGATATAGATATTGAATCTGTCAGATTTGACAGCATGATAGCGGCCTATCTCTTGAACCCTTCAAAACCCAATTACAGATTAAAAAACATCTACAGAGAGTATACGGGAGAGGATATCTCCGATTATGAAGATAAAGAAGCGGAGCACAATAGTTATTGCAGCTCCGTAAATGCTGTATGGGACTTAATAAAACCTATGGAAGAGGAGATAATGGAAAAGGGTATGGAAAACCTCTTTCATAATATTGAGATGCCGTTAATCGGTGTCTTGGCAGATATGGAACATAACGGTTTTAAAGTGGATTTAGGCAGGTTGAATGAGCTATCAGCGGAATTTTCGGAAAGGATAGATAGAATAACTGAAAAAATATACGAAGATGCGGAAGAAGAGTTCAATATTAACTCAACAAAGCAACTGAGCTATATTCTATTTGAAAAATTCAAGCTGCCTCCCATAAAGAAAACAAAAACAGGCTACTCTACCAATGTGGAAGTTTTGGAAGCTCTCTTTGATAAACATCCAATTATAGAAAAAGTTTTGTTATACAGAAAACTATTAAAGCTGAAATCAACTTATATTGATGGTTTGATAAGCCTGATAAACCCTAAAACAGGCAGGATTCATTCCAAGTTCAACCAAACCATTACTGCTACGGGAAGGCTTAGCAGCACAGATCCCAATTTGCAGAACATACCAATAAAAACCGAGGATGGCAGAGAAATAAGAAAAGCGTTTGTGCCGCAAAACAATGATTATGTTCTGGTGGATGCAGATTACTCGCAAATCGAATTGAGAGTTTTGGCACATATTTCGGGGGACCGTGGTCTTATTGATTCATTTAAAAATAATGAAGATATACATCAAAGGACAGCCGCAGAAGTATTCGGTGTGGACCCGGACATGGTATCTCCTTTAATGCGAAACAGGGCCAAGGCGGTAAATTTCGGTATAGTTTACGGCATAAGTGATTTCGGGTTATCAAGAGATTTAAAAATATCGAGAAAAGAGGCAAGAATATATATAGACAGCTATTTCGCTCGATATCCAAAGGTAAAAGAATACATGGGTCACATCGTGAAGCAGGGTAAAGAAAAAGGTTATGTAAAAACGTTGTTAAACAGAATAAGATATATTCCGGAACTGTCATCAGCAAACGCTATACAGCGTAACTTCGGGGAAAGGATGGCTATGAACACACCTATACAAGGGAGTGCGGCGGATATTATAAAAATATCCATGGTTAAAATATATAAAGAATTGAAAAATAAGAGTTTAAAATCAAAATTGATTTTACAGGTCCACGACGAATTGATTATAGAGACCCATAAAGATGAAGTAGAAATAGTAGCTGAAATTGTAAAAACAAAGATGGAAAATGCCTTGTCTTTAACGGTCCCTTTGGCTGTTGACCTTAAAGTTGGGAGCAGTTGGTATGAAACTATGTAAAGGAAGGTGCTTTCTATGGTCATAGGTATAACGGGAGGAATAGCAAGCGGTAAAAGCACTGTTTCGTTGTTGCTCAAAAAATTAGGTGCATCTATAATAGATGTGGACCTAATAGGAAGAGAAGTTGTTCAAAAAGGCGAAAAAGCCTATAATGAAATAGTTAAATATTTCGGCGAGGATATTTTACTTTTAAGCGATGAGATAAATCGAAAAAAGCTAGGTGATATAGTCTTCTCTGATAAAGAGAAATTGCATGTTTTAAACGGTATAACTCATCCCGAGATAATAAGAAGAGTGGCTGATAGAACAAAAGAATTGAAAGAAAACGGTGTCGAAGTTATAGTAATAGATGCAGCCATACTTTTTGAAATGGGTTTAGACAAATTTTGTGACAGCATATGGCTCATACAAATAGACAAAGAAACTCAACTGAATCGATTGATGGAAAGGGACAGGTTTGTTTATCTGGACGCACTGAGCAGAATAAAAAGTCAGAATGAAAACATAGATAAATTTGGGCTTGCGGATGTCATAATAAACAATAATAAACCGTTGGACGCTATTGAAAAGGAAATAAAAAATCTTTGGAATAATACAATCAGATGAAAGGAATGAACATAATTGCCTGAAATAAAAAGCCTGGCGGATGTTAATAATTTAAAAATATCTAAGGACAGATTGCTTTTTTCCGCCAATGAAAACGAAATCTTGGAGGGCACAACAACAGATATTTATTTCGTCAGGACCATGGATATCCTAAATCACATGAATATTGCGGATAAAGTAGTGACAGCAGAGATATTTCCTAGAAAATCCGGTATATTTGTAGGTATTCAGGAAGTTTTCAATATTTTGAAGGAAAAGAACATAGAGATGTGGGCATTGCCTGAAGGAACAGAGTTTAAAAGCAAAGAAACCGTAATGAGAATTATCGGACCTTATAATGAATTCGGTGTATTCGAAACGGTTATATTAGGAGTTCTCGCCAGCTCATGCGGATGGGCCACGGCGGCCAGGGAATGCAAAGAGGCTTGCGGAGATAAACCATTTATAATATTCGGTTCCCGCCATGTGCATCCGTCGGTGGCGCCTGTAATGGAAAGGTCTGCGGTAATCGGCGGTGCCAGTGGTGCCAGCAATATTCTGGCTGCAAAAACATTGGGAATGGAACCGTCCGGTACACTTCCTCATGCGTCCTTTTTAATTGCCGGCGACACTTTGCCCGTATCTGTAGCTTATGATAATATATCGCCTAAAGAACATAAAAGGACTATTCTTATAGATACTTTTAAAGATGAGGCTGAAGAAGCGCTGAGAATTGCAAATGCCTTGGGAGAAAATCTGTATGCAATCAGGCTGGATACTCCCAGTGAAAGAGGGGGCGTAACCGTAGAACTTGTAAAAGAAGTCAGGGCACGTCTTGATATGGAAGGTTTCGGTTTTGTAAGAATCTTAGTATCGGGAGGATTGTATCCGGATAAAATTAGGTTGCTAAGTGAGGCGGGTGTTGATGCTTTTGGCATAGGAAGCTATATTTCCGGGGCTTCAGCCATAGACATGACCATGGATTTAAAAGAAATAGAAGGGAAACCAATAGCAAAAAGAGGCAGAATACCGGGAAGAGTCGAAAACGCGAAACTTATAAGACTCAGATAGGAAGGATTTTATATGAAACGCATCGGCGCTGTTGCAATTGTACTGATATTACTGTTGACCGGTTGTAAACAAGTCCAAATACCGGAAGATAAGGGATTGAAAGTTGAGAATGAAAAACCGTTGATTGGCGGACAGCTTAATATTGCATGCATTGAACCTATAAGTTTTAATCCGATCAACGTAAAGAACATATCTTATCAGGATATAATGAGCCTGTTCTTTAATGGACTTTTCGAATATGATGAAAATATGCAAATCACACCGGTTTTGGCAAAAAAGATAGATATAGACGAGAAGACAGGTAAAAGTGTTCTCATGTTAAAAAGTGATATTTATTGGAGCGACGGTAACAAGGTGACAACCAAAGACATAAAATTTACTATGGATATTTTGAGAAACAGCCCTGATTCCATATATCATAAGAACATTTCCCATATATCAAACTATAAAATCGTTGATGAAGAAACTATAAACATCAACTTCGTCAAACCTTATTATAATCTGGTTGAACAATTATGTTTTCCCGTAATACCCAGTCACATATATTCTTTAAAGGATAATTCGGTGCCTGTCGGTACGGGACCATATAAAGTAACTGATTATCAAAAACTGAAGTACATGCTGTTGGAACCCAATGAACAATATTGGCACGATAAGACACCTTTTATAGGAAAAATAAAGGTACTTTTTATAGATGATAAATACGCTTTTGACCCTTTTTTTCAATCCGGAGAGATAGATTTGCTGCACGCATCATCTTATGATTGGGAAAAATATAAAGAACAAAAAGATATAAACACAATCAAATATATTTCTGATGGATTTGAATTCATACTGATAAACCACGATAATGAAATATTAAAAGACATAGAGGTGCGGCAGGCTTTTATGTTCGGTATAAACAAAAGAGCCATCGTTGACAAACATATGTTGGGACATGCGGTTTTGACGGATACCCCGATAAAGCCCGGGTCTTGGTTGGATGATGGTGTGGGTATTAAATATAATTACAGCAAAACGGAAGCTCAGTATATGCTGAATAAAGCCGGCTTTTCTTATAGCGGTAATACAAGGGAATATGAAAGAGAAATAGATGAGAAAAAGCAGAT
Organism: uncultured Clostridiaceae bacterium; assembly: GCA_964462065.1. GTDB lineage: Bacteria > Bacillota > Clostridia > Lutisporales > Lutisporaceae > JAAYKT01. The sequence continues at coordinate 9,566 of CAYXAT010000043.1, forward strand.
TTTAAGGTTTACCATGTTGACAAATAAAGAAAATGAATATCGTGTAAAAGCAGCGGAGGATATAAAGAAGTCTCTGGAAGAGGCAGGTATAATAATAGATTTACAGATTGCTCCTTTTGAAGAAGTTGAAAAGGCAATAGAAACTAAAAAGTTTGATTTGATACTTACAGGTGTCAATATGAAAACCGATTATATTCCATATTTGCACAGTTCACCGAAAATAGGTGATAAGAATTACGGCTCTTACGCAAATGAAGATATTGATGAATTAATAGATGATATAATAATGAATCAGAATAGCCCTAACATATTGCTTGATGATTACCGCAAGATTCAAGGGATATTAAGAGATGATTTGCCTTTTATATGTCTTTTTTATAAAGAAAATGCTTTGGTTATGCGAAGTAAAGTTAGCGGAACCATAAAGCCGGACAGTTCCAATCTATTCAGAACCGTTGATAGTTGGTATATCGTTCAAAAAGAGGCAGAACCGGTGGAAAAAGAGGAGTAAAAACCAAAATCATGCAAAAATTCTTTATTAAGAAGGGATAGTATTGTATAATTAGTAAAAGCATAAGAAAGCATACGTGAGGTACTGTTTATATGAAGGAAAATCATAAAAAAGCTAAAGTCAGATTTGCGGTTATGGGGGGAACTTTTGATCCTATACATTATGGACATTTGGTCACCGCCGAAGCGGTAAGAGACGAATACGATCTGGATAAAGTAATTTTTATGCCTTCGGGGAATCCTCCCCACAAAATGGCCAGGGCAACTTCCGATGCAAACCACAGATATTTAATGACTGTGCTTGCCACAACTACTAATCCCTATTTTGAAGTTTCCAGAGCGGAAATAGACAGAGTAGGAATTACCTATACTGTTGATACCATAAGGGAATTGAGAAATGCTTATGGAGAAAACGCTGAGATTTATTTCATCACCGGAGCCGACGCCATACTGGAGATTTTTACTTGGCATAATGTTGAAGAATTATTCAGGATATGTTTTTTTGTAGCCGCCACACGACCGGGTTTTCATGGGAAAGATATGGAACAAAAACTTAATGAAATCAAGTCTAAGTATAAGAAGGAAATTTTCAAAATAGAAGTGCCGTCTCTTGCTATATCTTCAACTGATATAAGGGGCAGGATAAAAAACGGTAAAACAATCAGATATCTATTGCCTGAGGCAATTGAAGATTACATTAGGAAATTTAGACTTTATATGGAGTGAAATTGCCTATGAAAGATTATGCAGCTATATTGGATTATTTGCAGAAAAATTTAGGAAAAGAAAGGTATGAGCACTCTTTAAATGTCTGCAAAGAGGCGGCGAGATTATCACGGCATTACGGTTATGATGTAAGCAAAGCCGAACTGGCAGGTTTGGTACATGATTGTGCAAAGGATGCGTGCATAAAAGAGCAGGAAGATTATGCGCTAAATTGCGGCTTTAAGGTGGATGATTTAACATATAAAATACCGGGGCTAATACATGCACCGGCATCAGTTTATGTTTGCAGAAACATTTTTGGAATCACTGATATTGATATTTTAACGGCAATAAGATATCATACAACAGGTAAAGCCAATATGAATCTTTTAGGCAAGATTCTTTATATTGCGGATATTATAGAACCGGGAAGGGAATTCAAAGAAGTGATTAAACTGCGGGAATTGGCTTATAAGAGTATTGATGAAGCATTGCTTTATGCCCTTGATTCCACAATTGTTTTATTAATTGAGAATAAAACACTTCTGCATTTTGACACGGTTGATGCAAGAAACTACATATTAGATAGGCTTACATGATTGGAGTGTATATAGTGAAGAAAATAATAAAGAATAAATACTTTTTAATTTTTATATCATCTTTTGTAGCATTTACGATATTAATAGGAAGCGGAATTTATTATTTTTTAGGAAAATTGAGCAGCGATAATGAAATTTTTAATGAAATTGTAAGAGTAAATCCGGATCTTAAGCCTCCCGATGCAGAAAACAATAATATTGTTAATGTTTTATTTATGGGAATTGACGATGCCAGATCTGATTTTATGGTATTGGCCAGATACAATAAAGAGGATGATAAAATAGCAATGATATCTATACCCAGGGATACTAGGGTTGAAATAGCTAATTACGGTTATGATAAGATTAACTCTGCGGTAGCAAGGAAGGAAGGCATTCCACTTGCCATGGATACAGTTAGTAAATTATTTGATATACCGGTTCACTATTATGTAGAGCTAAGCTTTAAAGGTGCCCGCAAAATAATTGATATTATCGGTGGTGTTGAGATTTATGTTCCCCGAGATATGTTCTATGAGGATCCTACCCAGGACTTATATATTAACATAAAAAAGGGTACGCAAGTCTTAGACGGCAAAAATTCAGTAGATTTTGTGCGTTATCGCTCCGGGTATTCCGATCAGGACTTAGGAAGAATCAGGGCTCAGCAGGATTTTATGAAAGAATTCGTAAAAAAATTGACCAGCCCTAAGATAATACCAAAATCCTTTAGCATCTTACAGGCTATGAGTAATAATGTAAAAACTAACATGGAGGAAAAAGAAATAGCTTATTATGCACTAAAGCTGAAAGACTTAAAAACGGATAACATTAAAATGTACACATTGCCGGGAGAGGCACTATATATAAACCGCATATCCTATTATGTTTTTGATGAACAGAGGCTTAAAGAGATGAGTTTTGAAATAGAAGAAGAATTAGGTATACAAAAAAGAGCCGTTGAAAATCCGGAAACTATTAACCAAGACGGTAATATAGATATAAAAAGTTAAAATATACGGGAGGGATATATTTGCATGATGCTTTAAAAGCAAGAAAAGAAAGAATTGTTGAAATTTTGGTGAATAAAAAGGCGGAAAATATCAAGGTGATTGATATAGGAGAATTGTCCGTTATAGCTGATTTTTTTGTTATTGCAACGGGAACATCAACAACTCACGTTCAATCCCTGGCTGATAATATAGAGGAATTGTTGAGTGAGGAAGGCTTTGAAATGCACCATAAGGAAGGATTTCGTAGCGGAAGATGGATACTGTTGGATTATTATGATATAGTCATTCATTTGTTCTCAAAGGAAGAGAGGGAATTCTATAATTTGGAAAGACTTTGGGCTGATGCGGAGACAACCATTATAGAAGCATAATAAATTTATTTGGAGGATTAGACTTGGATAAAATACATCCTATTTTGCAATCGTTAATCCCTGTAATCGAAGGGATTGCTAATACTTTCGGTAAGAATTGTGAAGCTGTACTTCACGATATCAATAACCCACAAAATTCAATAATCGCCATTACCAACGGGCATGTAAGCGGTCGAACCATTGGAGGACCCTTGAGCGAATATGGACTGGGAGTCTTAAAAAAAGCTAAATTCGACAAAAACATTATAAATTATATGAAAAAGACCCCAGACGGAAGAGTACTGAAATCCTCATTGCTTTATGTTAAGGATGAAAACGCAGAAGTCATAGGCTTCCTATGTATTAACTATGATATTTCTGAGATTTCGATAGTCAACAATATTTTGGATTCTTTTGTCGATATAAATAAGGATGACTCACCGGAAAGCAGTGAAGAAGAAAGCTTTGGAAGCAATATTTATGATGTTTTAAGTAATATAGTAAATAAAACGTTGGATTCCATAGGTAAACCCGTGGCGTTTATGTCAAAAGAAGAGAAAGTTAATATTGTGGAAATACTGAACAACAAAGGTGTTTTCCTTGTCAAAGGAGCCGTTGATTATATTGCAAAAATACTTTGTGTTTCCAGATATACTATATATAATTATTTGGATGAAATAAAAGTAAATGAGAAATATTAGGGAGGTAAGAAAATGAAGGAAGTAATAAGTACCAATAACGCACCCGGAGCCATCGGACCCTATTCCCAGGGAATAAAGTTCGGAAATTTGCTTTTTGTATCCGGCCAGACACCTATAGACCCCAAAACATCAAAAATAGTAGAGGGTGACGTGGAGGCACAGGCGAGCCAATGTCTTCAAAATATCAAGGGAATTTTGGAAGAAGCTGGAAGCTGCTTGGATAACGTACTTAAAAGCACTGTATTTATTAAGGACATGAACAGTTTCAAGAAAGTAAATGAGATTTATGCTCAATACTTTACAAAGAACCAGCCTGCCAGATCTACCGTTGAAGTAGCGAGACTTCCCATGGACGTTTTAGTAGAAATAGAAGTTATAGCATACATATAAAAGAACAATATTATGTGAGATAAACCGGCGTATTGCCGGTTTATTGTTTTTAAAAAAGGTT
>CAYXAT010000044.1:0-13250 GCA_964462065.1 uncultured Clostridiaceae bacterium
AAAGCTGAAAGTAGAAAGTGGAATGACGGTTAGTTGGAAAAGATGGAATGCTAATAATTGCCCATGCAATTTTGTAACACCATTGGAAAATAACAGATGGATGTATACTTTTCATAAAAAATGAAATATAATAAATCTAACGGATAGCGAATTCCGGAGCAACTTAATAATATTGCTCCGGTATTTGTATTATTGAAGAACCATGGTTTAGCGGAGGAGTTATGCTTAAAATTGTTTCAAAATCTTTAGAGGATACCGAAAATCTGGCTTTAAGATTATCAATCTATTTGACTCCCGGCAGTGTAATATGTTTGTCAGGTGATTTAGGTGTGGGGAAGACCGCTTTTACTCAAGGTCTCGGCAAAGGTTTAGGTGTCACTGAATATATAACAAGCCCCACATATACAATAATTAATGAGTATTATTCGGGTCGGATACCTTTATATCATTTTGATGTGTATAGATTGGAAGACTCTGGCGAAATGCTTGAGCTTGGCTGTGATGAGTACTTTTACGGAGATGGAGTAACAGTTATTGAATGGGCTGATAATGTTATTGATAGATTACCCCAACAAAAGCTCTGGATAACTATTTTATCATTGGGTGTCGATATGAGACTTATCCGGCTAGAGGCCTATGGCGATGAATATGAAGAAATATTAAAGGAGCTGGCAAGTCATGAGAATATTAGCGATTGATACGTCTACGGCGGCAGCTTCGGCGGCTTTGATTGAGGATGGAACCCTTTGTTGCGAATACATATTGAATGATGGTAAAAAGCATTCGGAAAAGCTCATAACTTTGATAGATATGGTCATAAAATCCTGTGGGCTGGAAGTAAGTGATATCGATGTTTTTGCTTGTTCAACGGGCCCCGGCTCTTTTACCGGGTTGAGGGTAGGAGCTTCTGCCATTAAAGGTATGGCACAGGCTCTTGATAAAGCTGTTATCGGTGTTCCGACGCTCGATAGTTTAGCTTTTAATTTGTGGGGTTATAAAGGATATGTATGTCCGATTCTGGACGCACAACGGAATATGGTTTACGCATCTTTATATGCCTTTGAGGCTGATGATATGGCAAAAATCAAAGACTTTTATGCTATCGAAGTAAGCGAGCTTATGAAAGAATTGAGTTCTTTTGACAAAAATATTGTTTTTTTGGGAGACGGAATATCCATCTTCAGAAAAGAGATTAAGGAATCCTTGGGCAAGGCAAGGTTTGCTCCGGCAGGATTTATATATCCCAGAGCATCATCAGTTGCTTCCTTGGCGGTTTTTAAATATGGAAAAGGTGAAATATCAAAGTATAGTGATTTAAAAATACATTATATTAGGAAGTCCCAAGCCGAGGTGGAATATGAAAGAAGACATAGCGTTTCCATTGAAGTAATGAAAATTGAAGATATTGATGCAGTGGTGGAAATAGAAAAGTCAAGTTTTGAAACTCCATGGTCACGTGAATCTTTTATATCTGAAATAGAAAAAAATGATTTAGCTCAATATTTGGTGGCAAAAATAGGTGACAAAGTCGTAGGTTATGCCGGCATGTGGTTTATACTGGACGAGACCCATATAACAAATATTGCGGTGCACCCTGATTATAGGGACAGAGGCATAGGGAATAAACTCATAAAAGCTATAATAGAATCAACTAAGGAAAACGATTTAAGAAGCATAACCCTGGAAGTAAGAAATACTAACAAGAAAGCCATATATTTATATGAAAAGAATGGATTTGAAGCGTCAGGTATAAGAAAAGGTTATTATTCCGATACAAACGATGACGCAATTATAATGTGGAAAGAAATATAGTACTTTTTGCCGATATTCTTGTGGTTAAATTTGTTTAACAAAACAATTTATTATGATATAATTATATTCGTTATTGGCCTTAATAATTTTACAGGAGGATTAAAATGCTACTCAGAGAACTGGAAATAGACGAACATGTATTATCACTGAATGAGAAAGATGACATGTTTATAATTGATATCGAGGGGAATGATGGTGATAAGTTATTCTCACGGGAATATCAAGGCTATGAAGAGGTAAGAGAAATATTGGACTTAATTGTTAAAGAATACGAAGGTGATGGTATAAGTATAAAAAAGGTTTTGGATATTTTAGAAATAAACAAGTAACAATATGCAGGCAGGTCCGAAATTCCTGCCTTTTATATTGCAAAGGTTTATTAATGGCACTAATAGCCTAAATGTTTAAATAGGACTTCCCACATTTGTCAGGAGGAGAAAGATGGGGAAAGATATCAATATATTAGCGATAGAAACATCGTGTGATGAAACATCAGCTGCAGTTGTAAGAAACGGCAGAGAGGTAGTATCAAATATAATATCCACTCAGATAAACATACATAAAAAGTTTGGAGGGGTGGTTCCCGAAGTTGCATCAAGGAAACACTTAGAGAATGTCAGCAGTGTAATCGATATGGCACTGTCTGAAGCAGGTGCGAGCTACAGAGATTTGCATGCAATAGCCGTGACATACGGTCCCGGTTTGGTTGGGGCCTTACTTATAGGTCTCACCACGGCTAAGGGGATTGCTTACGGACTCAATTTGCCATTGATAGGGGTAAACCACATTGAAGGACATATATATGCAAACTTTATTGAGCATAAAAATTTAGAACCACCGTTTGTATGTCTCGTGGCATCGGGGGGACACAGCCATATTATAAAGGTTTTGGACTACGGTGTTTTTGAGGTATTGGGAATGACGAGAGATGATGCTGCGGGAGAGGCTTTTGATAAAGTGGCCAGAAAGCTGGGTCTGGGTTATCCGGGAGGACCTTTGATAGATAAAATCGCTAAGGAAGGAAGAAATGATTCCATAGAATTTCCCAGGGCTTACTTGGAAGAAGGTAGTTTTGACTTCAGCTTCAGTGGTTTAAAGTCTTCCGTTCTTAATTATTTGAACACAATGGAAATGAAAGAGGAGAAAATAAATAAAGCCGATGTGGCGGCAAGCTTTCAAGAGTCGATAGTAGATGTACTGTCGGATAAATTGATTGCTGCAGCAATATCCGAAAATTCATCTTATGCGGTTTTAGCCGGGGGGGTTGCTGCAAATAGCAGATTAAGAGAGACTCTTTTGTTAAAAGGTAAAGAAAACGGGATTGAGGTGCTATATCCAAGTCCCGTGCTGTGCACCGATAACGCAGCCATGATTGGATGTGTAGGTTATTATAAGCTTATAAAAGGCGAAACATCTTCTTTAAATATTAATGCCGTGCCAAATTTAAGGCTATAGAGTTATCAGTTAAATTACAAAAGCAAAACAAGTTTAAACATCACTTAAGAGTCCCCATTCTCCATAGAGACTATCCAGCTTATTTTTTAGATTTATACCTTCGGTATTTAGTTCATGACATTTTATATGATTTGAAAATACTTCCGGAGATTCTAATAATACATTTATATCATTGATTCTTTTTTCAATGTTGTGGATTTCTGATTCCAAGTCTTCCAGCCTTTTTTCTTTTCTTCTTAAAGCTGCCTTTTTCTCTTTTCTTAATTCCCAGTCGTTTTTACCTTCGGTAAGCTCCGTATTATCGTTATCTGAAATATTTGCCTTGTTTTTTGAAAGCCTGTTTTTTATATAGTACGAATAATCCCCATTAAAAACATCCATGCTATTTTCACACAGTTCAATAATTTTTGTAGCAACTTTGTTTAAAAAATACCTGTCATGGGAGATGAAAAGGACTGTACCTGTGTAATCTGTAAGTGCTGCTTCCAGAACTTCCCTTGATTGCATATCCAGGTGGTTTGTTGGCTCATCCAAAAGTAGGAAGTTTGATTTGGAAAGCATCAGCTTTAACAGCGATAACCTGGATTTTTCTCCTCCGCTTAAGACCGAAATTTCTTTAAAAACGTTTTCACCTTTGAATAAAAAGGCCGCCAAAGCATTCCTCAGATTGGCCTGACTTAGTTTTGGAGAGGAATCCCATATTTCATCTATAATCATCTTATTATCATCCAAGTCTTCCTGTTCTTGATCATAATAGGAGGGAACAACGGATGCACCGTATCTTATATTCCCTGTATCAGGCATTAATTTACCCGCAATTATCCTGAGTAAAGTAGTTTTGCCTATTCCGTTAGGTCCTAAAAGAGCAATTCTTTCACCTCTATGGATTTCCAAGTTAATGTTTTTAAACAAAGGTCTATCATAGGACTTTGAGATATCTTCCAGTTTTACTACGTCATGACCGCTTCTTTTTTTAGGTTCAAATATAAAGCTTGGTTTCTTCATAGCGGTATTCGGTTTTTCCAATCTTCCAATTCTTTGAAGCATCTTCTCTCTGCTTTCTGCCTGCTTGATACTTTTTTCTCTATTATACTGTCTGAATCTAGCGATTATTGCTTCCTGACGGGCTATTTCTTTTTGTTGATTTTCATAATCCTTATACTGCTGTGCTTCTTCTTTTTCTTTTTTAAATGTGTAGGCTGTATAATTACCCTCATATTCTTTTAATATCCCGCTTTCGATTTCGAAGGTCCTTTCTGTAAGATTATCTAATAAATATCTATCATGGGATATAACCATAAGTATACCTTTATAACTTTTTAAAAAATCCTCCAGCCACTCGACAGATTCAATATCCAAATAATTAGTAGGTTCATCTAAAAGTAAAATATCATGTTTTTTAAGCAGAACCTTTGCCAAAGCAATGCGGGTTTTTTGCCCGCCGCTGAATATGCTAACTTTTTTGTCATAATCAGAAGCTGAAAAACCAAGACCTTTCAATACTCCTCTAATCATGCTTTCATAGGAAAATCCCTCTGACATTTCAAATTTATGTTGCAAATCCGAATAAGTTTTCATGAGCCTGCCCAAAGCAGGATTGCTCGGTGACGAAGATAATCCACTAATTTTTAATTCCAGCTCCTTAATTTGTTTTTCCACTGAAATTATATCGCTAAATACTTTTAGTACCTCTTCCCATAATGTTACATCAGAACAAAAATCCAAAAACTGAGACATATATCCTATACTTTTATTTCCTGAGATAAAGATTTCACCGCTGTCCTTTTCTATTTCACCTTTGATAATTTTAAACAAAGTGGATTTACCCGCTCCGTTCGCGCCTACAACCCCTATTTTATCGTTCTCGCGGACAGCAAAGGTTGCGTTTTCAATGATTATATCAATCCCAAAGGATTTCTTTATTTCTTTAGCCGATAAGACAATCATGTTAACCTCCAAAGTTTTGATTACAGTTTTAATTGTACCAAAAAAGATAATGTTTTTGAATAGCACCATTGGGGTAAAAACGGAGAAGCTTGCAAATACAAGCTTTTATCAGCTTATTACCGATGATAAAAGAATGTTAAATATTTGACTTTTAAAGTAAGATATAATAAAATTAATTAACAAAAGTTAAAAACAATAACCAATCCGATTGAGGGAGATGAGATTATGGAGAGGTTTAGTAATATTTCGATGGCGGTTGTAAGAAGACTTCCAAAGTATTACAGGCACTTAGGTGAAATCAGGAAGAGAGACATTAAAAGAGTATCCTCTCAAGAGCTCAGCAAAATTACAGGTTTTACAGCTTCTCAAATCAGACAGGATTTAAACTGTTTTGGGGGATTTGGGCAACAAGGATATGGATATAATGTGGATGATTTATATCAGGAAATCGGTAATATACTGGGTTTAAATAAATTATATAAAACAGTTGTCGTGGGAGCAGGCAATTTAGGGCAGGCTATAGTTAACTATTCCTTTTTTGAAAAAAGCGGTTTTATTACAAAGGGTATATTTGATATAAATCCGAAAATAATCGGATTAAGCATTAGGGAAATAAAAGTACATGATGTAGAACAGTTAGAAGACTTTATAAGGGATAACGGTATAGACATCGGCATAATTTGCACGCCGAAGAATCAATGTCAAAAGGTGGCTGAAACCTTGTCCAATGGTGGAGTCAAAGCCATATGGAACTTTGCCCCTTCAGATATAAAGGTGTCTGATGAGATTCTGGTAGAAAATGTTCATCTCAGCGAAAGTCTTTTTACTTTATCATATTTATTAAATGAAAAGGAAGAAATCGAGAAAAGTAAAACGTTCTGACAATCCTGTGGCATAGTAATATGGAGGTAAAGCAATGGAAGTTTATGCGCTGATCGGCAGGAGTGGGACAGGCAAAAGTTATAAAGCATTTATGGTAGCCAAAGAGATGGAAACTGAATATATAATAGATGATGGACTTCTCATTTGCGGTACCCGCGTAATAGCTGGGAGATCGGCAAAAAAGGAAAGTACAAGGATTGCTGCCGTTAGAAGAGCCTTATTTAAGGATGAAAAACATAGAAATTCTGTGGAAAAAGCAATTTCAGAGTTGAAACCGGAGAGGATCCTTGTGCTTGGAACCTCTTTTAAAATGGTAGAATTGATTACTAAAGCATTGGGTTTGCCTTACCCATCCAAACCGATATATATAAATGACGTTTCAACTGACGGCGAAATTGATAAAGCCGTAAGATCAAGGCGAATAGACGGAAAGCATGTAATACCCGTACCGTCTGTGGAAATAAAAAAAGATTTTTCCGGATACTTTATAGACTCATTAAAGATTTTTAAGAAAAGAGAAAAATCCGCGGATGTTATGGAAAAAACAATAATAAGGCCTACCTTCAGTTATTTGGGGAAATATGAAATTTCAAAAAATGCATTAAACCGTATAATAGAAATTTCTGCACAGAAGGTAAAGGGAGTCGAAAAGATAAAAAAGATAAAAATTGATGATAGTGCCGAAGGAGTTATAATAGCTCTAGAATTAATGGTTAACCTGAACAGAAGAATAGATTTGGTATTGACGGAAACACAAAAACAATTGGTAGAAAACGTAGAATATCAAACTGGACTTAATGTGGCTCAGGTTAATGTATGGGCTGTAGGTGTACAATGGTGATAAGATGAAAGAAAAAAGCAATATGATAATAAATGAAATTGAGAACGGTTTGATTCTTGAAAACGTGAACGATTTTGATGCAAAACATATTTTTGAATGTGGACAGTGTTTCAGGTGGGAGAAAGAGGATGACCACAGTTATACCGGAATTGCATACGGTCGGGTTATAAATGTAAAATCTGATTATGAAAATAAAAAAGTAACGATTCTAAATACTAATATAAGTGATTTTAAGACAATTTGGTTTGATTATTTTGATTTGGGTAGGGATTATGGTAAAATAAAAAAACAATTATCCGCTGATTCTACAGTAAAAATGGCAATCGAATACGGTGAAGGCATAAGAATACTGAAACAGCAACCATGGGAAGTTTTGGTATCCTTTATCATATCAGCAAATAACAGGATACCCATGATTTCAAAAAGTGTTAATATTCTGTCTGAATTATACGGACAAGCCATTAAATATAACGGAAGGGTATATTATACATTTCCCGAGCCGAACAGGCTTAAAAAGGCGGATATTACGGATATCGGAAGATGTAGGGCCGGTTTCAGGTGTAAATATATAAAAAAGGCCGTAGAAATGGTTGAAAGCGGAGAGATAAATTTAGATGGTATCGCCAACATGGAATTCAGCAAAGCAAGAGAAGAGCTTATGAAAATTCCCGGGATAGGCATAAAGGTGGCGGATTGCATTTTGCTGTTCTCCATGCAGAAACATGAAGCTTATCCGGTAGACGTGTGGGTTAAAAGAGTAACAGAATATTTCTACTTTAATCGTAGCGCAAAGATTCCGGAAATATACGAATTTGCAGATAAAAAGTTCGGCAGCTTAGCCGGGTTTGCCCAGGAGTATCTATTCTATTACGCCAGAGATTTAAAAATCGGTAAAAGTTAGGGGGAAAGGACTGTGGTTATACTTGGTGCGTTGTCCAATGCAATAGCTGTATTGGTAGGCGGTACAATAGGTTCTGTTATGAAACGGGGCTTACCGAAAAAATACGGTGATGCAATTATACAAGCCCTCTCACTATTTACCTTTGGAATGGGTATTATGTTCTTTCTAAAGTCAAAAGAAATAATGGTATTGGTTATAAGTCTGGCATTGGGAACCTTTTTAGGAGAATGGATTAACATAGAGAAAAGATTGGAAGGCTTCGGTGATAGCATTCAAAAAAGAATGAAAAATGTGGGAGGTAACTTTTCCGAAGGCTTTGTTACCGCCAGTTTAATCTTTTGTGTCGGCTCCATGGCTATAATGGGTGCCATGCAAAGTGGTCTTGCGGGTAATCACGAAGTTCTATTTGCAAAATCTGCTTTGGATGTTATTGCATCATTGATATTTGCTTCCGCCATGGGGGTAGGCGTAGCCTTTTCTTCTGTCAGTGTGCTTGTTTATGAAGGTGGTTTGAGTTTGGCTGCCGCTGCGGTGGCGCCATATTTAAGTGTTGCTGTGGTTGATGAAATGACGGCCGTAGGAGGAGTGCTGCTTATGGGCTTGAGTCTTTCAATTTTGGAGATAAAGAAAATACGAGCGGGTAATATGCTTCCGGCTATGTTTTTTCCTATAATAATTATGCTTTTTATGAATAGGTAAGTGGGGTTACTCTACCTATTTATTTTTATTATAAACTTCAATAAATTCATTGAAATAAGCTAAATAAATAGTTATAATTTTTAATAGAAAGATATTTTATATAAAAATTAAACTTAGAGGAGGGTTTCAAATGTCTTATAGTCCATCTTTGGGGAGTACGGTTACGGTCACTAAAATGAGGACTCCCGGTAATTTGTCACCTTTTTCCGGAATGTGCTCCGTATGCACAGCGGAATGTATAGGCACATGTGAAGTAGGGTATTCGGCTGTACGGGGTGAAGAAGCCATTTATCCTGTAGGCGCCGACAAGAGTCAATTTGCATCAGAAAAAGACTATCCTGTTGATTTTTCTCATTTTAATATCAACGGACATGTATTTGGTGCCCACGGTATTGAAGCTGATACATATAAAGCTACTTTTCCAAACGTTGATATCACCACTACGGTAGGCATAGAAAATCCAATTAAGCTTAAAGCACCCTTTGTCTTTCCGGCTATGGCAAAATTGAATTGGGAAGATTATTATGCCGGGGCGGCTGTATCCGGTGTAATGGCAGTAATTGGGGAAGATGCCGTATTGAAGGACCCGGAATTGGAGATGACCGACGGTAAGGTAACAAAATCACCTTTTCTTGGGAAGATGATAAACAGCTTCAGAAAGTATTATCACGGATACGGCGACATAGTTTTTCAGGCTAATGTGGATGATGAATATGTTCATGCAGCGGATTATGCAATTAAAAACTTAGGTCTTACTACAATGGAGTTAAAATTCGGTCAGGCAGCAAAAGGCATCCAGGGTATGGGTTTTGTTTATGATTTGGAAAAAGCACTATACTTTCAAAAGAACGGTTATTTGGTATATCCCGATCCCTCCGATCCGGAAGTACAGGAAAAACATAAAAAAGGTATAGGTCCCCATTTTCAAAGAATCGGAAAGCTGCCTATGTGGGATGAAATAATATTGGCGGAAAGGATAGCTCATTTAAGAAAACTGGGTATAAAACGTATTTTCTTTAAAATGGCTGCCTTTGATCCGGCGGATATGATTAGGGTGTTGAAGATTGCCTCGGCAAATAAAATAGATTTGGTCACTTTTGACGGAGCCGGAGGCGGAAGTGGTAACAGCCCCTGCAAGATGATGAATGAGTGGAGTTGGCCTACTGTTTATATGGAGAGTATGCTTTATGATATATTAAGTGAAATGAAAGCCAAAGGGTACTTTTTACCCAAAATTGCAGTTGCCGGCGGATTCGTGATGGAAGACTCAATTTTTAAAGGTCTTTCATTGGGGGCCCCGTATGTTTCAATAGTAGCTTTGGGCAGAGCGGCTATGTCAGCTGCAATGTCAGGCAAGAAAGTAGGAGAGCTTATAGAAAAAGGGCAGGTACCGAAGGATTTACAAAAATACGGGAATACTATCAGTGAAGTTTTTAGAGACGTCAGGAAGCTGAGGGAAATATACGGTGATAAGGCAGATACTATAGCGCCGGGTACAATTGCGGTATTTACCTATGTAAATAGAGTATCTGTAGGGTTGCAGCAGTTGATGGCACTTAATAGAAAGTTTACTCTGGAGAAAATAGGCAGGAATGATATAATGGCTTTGACAAAAGAAGCCGGTGAAGTTTCGGGTATTTCAACAATAGCTGATTACAGGGATAAGATAAGGCAAATGGTATAGTATCGCATAGGAGACGATTGCTATGTTTGATGAAAACACGGGTGTATATACTATAGGAACGGTAGCGCGTCTTATAGGAGAACATCCGGAAACACTGCGGGTATGGGAAAGGAACAACCTTATAAGCCCCGATAGGCGTGGTTATCAAAGAAAATATTCAAATAATGATTTAAAAAGGTTGAAATTTGTTAAGCATCTGATGGACGAAAAAGGTCTGAATATTGCCGGTGCCAAACACATTATTTCTATGTATCCCTGTTGGTATAAAAAAGATTGCAAAGGCGGGGCTAAAAAGAACGGCAAAGCTTTAATCAATGAATACAAGCCTTGTTGGCAGGAAGAAGAAACATACTGTTTGGTAGTCAGCGATAAGTCAGAAATGTGCAGCACATGCGATATATTTAGGATTTGCATCGATTGCGATGAATGCATTAAAAATAAACTTTAACAAAACAACATAGGAGATGGTAAAATGAGTAAAAGCAGCTGTGATTGTGATACAGCAAAATGCGGAGAAGGGAGTGCTTGCAGCGGATGCGGGGCTGAAGAGCAGGCACCGACAACTCTGGAAGATTTTCGGGTAGAGACAAATAAACAGAATAATATTAAAAAGGTAATAGGCGTAGTCAGCGGAAAAGGCGGCGTAGGAAAATCCTTGGTCACTTCAATGTTGGCAGTTCATGCGGCAAAAAAAGGTTTTAAAGTTGGAGTGTTGGACGCTGATATAACCGGTCCCTCCATACCGAAAATGTTCGGCATAGATAAAAAAGCATTTGGAAACAAGGAAGGTATTTACCCCGAAATAACAGATAACGGCATAAAAGTTATGTCGGTGAACTTACTTTTGGAGAATACCGATTCACCTGTAATTTGGAGAGGCCCGCTAATATCCAATATAGTTAAACAGTTTTGGTCTGATGTGGTTTGGGGTGAATTGGATTATTTGTTTATTGATATGCCTCCCGGCACAGGAGATGTGCCCCTGACTGTTTTTCAGTCCATTCCTTTAGATGGTATTGTTGTAGTGGCTTCGCCTCAGGACTTGGTACATTTGATTGTTCGCAAGGCATATAATATGGCTGTATCCATGGGAATACCGGTTTTGGGCATAGTTGAAAATATGAGCTATGTTAAATGCCCTGATTGCGGAAAGGAAATAAAGCTGTTTGGCGAGAGCCATATTGATGATATTGCAGCGGAGCTAGGATTGACGGTTCTGGCTAAAATGCCTATTGATCCTAAGATTGCGGAAGCTTGCGATAAAGGTGAAATTGAGAAAATCGACAGTGAGTATATAGCAGAAGCATTTAAAAATCTATAGTAAGTTTTGAATGATAATATTTCCGGGAAAGGTAAAGGGTCGGCAATTGCCGACCCTTTAAGGTTCTATTTTTTTATAAATGTCTTCATAAATATCTTTATGACTTCCGCAATGATTTTTAAATATTCCACTGCTTCAAAAGCACCGTCACTTACCGATAATACGGTTTCCGAAACAGTATCGCCTACTATTTCTACTGCTTCGCTTACCTTTTCTACACCTGTTTTTACATCAGAAGCAACATCATCGATGCTATTTGCTATTGAAGGAAGTTTATCAAGGGTTTTATCTATGTTGGACATATTCTTTTCCAGTAACTCTTTTACTTTTTTTAAAATGCCGTTAAGATTCATCAACATAATAAACGTATAAACACCAACACTTGAAACAATTAAAAAAAGTATAAGTAACCCCAAATCTTTATACGAAATCATGGTTTACTCCTCTTTTCTTATAATTTTGTGATTGTTGCATATCTATTCTTCGTCAGTTTCTTTGCATTCTTCGCCACATACATCTTCGGATGCAACAGCTTGGTCTTTTGTTTCTTTTGCTATCTTAATGCTAGCGATTTTCTCTTTGCTTTCCTCTACGGCTTTAGAAATCTTTTCCCCTAAATCTCCTGCTCCTTCTTTTATGGTTTCGACGGAATTCTTTGCAGTATCTACTATATCCTGTCTCGTTTCTTTACCGGACTTGGGAGCAAAGAGAACGCCGAAAAGACTACCTATTGCTGCACCTATACCAACACCCGTACCGACCTTTTTAGCGGTTTCCACGGCCTTAGCTTTTCTTTTTTCTCTTTTCGCTTTATGAAAAACTTCTTTAATAGACATTGATAACCCTCCTTATTAATTAATAAATTTTATTAAATGTAATTATACAGGAAAAAACTTCATATTACAAGCAAATGCATGATGCAGTTTGTCTTCTTTTACCATCTAATCATGGTTCAGATATTTCTATAATCTTGTGTTTATTTCTGTAGCAAATATAAAAACCTACGCAAACCTTATGGTTATATTTGAATAGCAAAATAATTTTAGTTTGTTTTTTTATATTTTATATAATAAAATTTGAGATCATGAAACAGGCTCGATATTTAGCTAGGTACTGCTAATAAATAAAACTACAAAATCTTGATATACTACAACTATGTTGTGGGCATAATAAAAGCAGGTAATAAAGTGCATATAAAGAAAAACAATGTAAATTAAAGATATAATGAGCTTTATGCATATAATGGACTAAAAAATGCAAAATTTGAGGAAAATAAAATTTGCCATAAGTCTTCGCTTTATTTATTATAGTAATGTAATTAGCACTCAATGAAGCTGAGTGCTAATAATAAAATACATAGTTTGTAAATAAAACTTTTAAGGAGGGTTATTAATGAATATTAAACCACTTGGAGACAGAGTTGTCATCAAAGCCATTGAGAGCCAGGAAACTACCAAAAGCGGTATAGTTTTGCCCGGTTCCGCTAAAGAAAAACCTATGCAGGGTGAAGTTTTGGCAGTAGGGTCAGGAGAGCTGATAGAAGGCGTTAGGGTACCGTTAGAATTGAAAGTTGGAGACAAAATAATATATTCTAAATATGCAGGTACCGAGGTAAAGATTGATGAAAACGAATACTTAATATTGAGACAAAATGATGTATTGGCAATTATCGAATAATTAAAGGAGGGTAAATAAATGGCAAAACAGA
>CAYXAT010000045.1:0-13088 GCA_964462065.1 uncultured Clostridiaceae bacterium
ACATTTACCCAAGGGATGATAAGTGAAAGGCAAAAGATTATAAGCATGGCAAAGGATAATTTAGCCGCACAAGGTCTTTTTGAAGTATTAACCTATTCCTTTGTCAGTCCAGCAGTTTTTGATAAAATTAATATGGCCGAGAATGACCCGCTGAGAAACGCAATTACCTTAATGAATCCTCTTGGGGAAGATCAAAGTATAATGAGAACAACTTTAATACCCAACATGTTAGAGTTAATCGCCAGAAACTATAACAGAAAGGTTGATAAGGGCAGTTTTTTTGAAATATCAAAGATATATTTGGCAAGGGCATTGCCACTTGCAGAACTGCCTGATGAAAGAGATACCTTAACGATTGGCATGTATGGGAATTATGATTTTTATGATGTAAAAGGTATAATAGAAAACTTATTGGCATCTTTAAACATAGAAGATTATAAGATACTCCCTTCAAAGCACGATAGCCTTCATCCCGGCAAGACCGCGGTACTTTGGGTTAATAATGAAGAAGTGGGATGTTTCGGCGAAGTACATCCTTATGTGTTAAATAACTACGATATACCAATAAAGGTTTATATTGCGGAGCTGAATTTTGAAAAGATAGTTTCCGGGATGAATTTAGATAGGAAGTTTACACCTTTACCTAAATATCCATCCATTGAAAGAGATATAGCAATAGTGATAACGAATGAGGTTTCTGCGGGACAAATAGAAGATATAATTAGAAATAAAGGCGGTAAGCTTGTTGAAAAAGTAGAATTGTTTGATGTATATAAGGGCTCGCAAATAGAAGAAGGGTACAAAAGCTTGGCCTTTAGAATCACCTATCGCTCAAATGATAAGACTCTGACCGAAGATGACATTGCTAAAATTCACAACAGAATTATAAACTCGCTGACAAATCAAGTGGGTGCAATTTTGAGACAATAAAGAAACAAAAATTAAAGCGGTAATGCTTTTGTTTGCGATTGTTGCAGGCCTGTTAAGTATAAGGCTCAATGACTGTTTCGCAAACCCCGGCATTGCCGTTTTATTTTTGTGTAAAATGAAGTACAATGGTTATTAAATGAAGGAATTATAAAATTTATAAAGAATATATATATAAACTCTATCAGCTTTTAAAGGAGTTGTTATTATGGCTATAAAAAAACGTGTATCGGTGAACATATACGGCAATGAATATACTGTTATCGGTGAAACTTCTGAAGACTATATTCAATATCTGGCAAAAAAAATTGATGAAATAATGAAGGAAATCGGGGGAAAGAATAAAAGGTATAGCCCGACAATGACAGCTGTGCTTACCGCTCTCAACCTAGCCGACACTTTACAAAAAATAACGGATGACTTTGAAGGCTTACAGGAGGATTACAGCAAGATAAAAGAAGAATACGAAATTCCAGTTGAGCAACTGAACGACGCTAATGCGGAGCTAGAAGTATTAAAAGAACATTATAAAGCAACACAGGATGCAAACACAAAAGTACAAATGGAAATAACCAAACTGAATAGGGAGAATAGCATATATAAAGAAGAGGCTAAGGATTTGAAGTGTGAACTGGACGTTTCAAAAAATACAATCAAAGAGCTTCAGAATAAACTATTCGAAAACCAAATCGAACTGTTAAAAACAAAAAAAGAATTGGACAGCATAAAGGCTGTAAGGTCGAAAAAGGATGATTAAAAGCAGAATTGTTTTTATATATAATAAACCTGAAACAAAGGAGCAGGTTTTTAATCGTCAGACATTATGAGGTGGAAGAATGGATGAACGAACACTCAAAGTTTTGGAATACAAAAAAATTATTGATATATTAGCCGAATACACGGTTTCAAATCTTGGCAGAGAAGTTGTTTTATCACTAAAGCCAAGCAATAACCTATACGAAGTAAAAGAATGGTTACAGGAAACCGGTGAAGCAGTAGAGATTTTGTTAAAAAGAGGCAGCATACCGTTAGAAGGTATATACGATATACGAGCACCTTTAAAGAAAGCTGAAATTGGTTCTATCATTGAAAACGGTGAATTGCTTAAAATATCGGATACCCTGGCAAGCGTAAGAAAATTAAAAGCATTTATTAAGGAAGAAAAAAATGAAGGCACTTACCCTATTGTTGAAGATTTAATAAGTTTATCGGTAGAATTAAAAAATATAGAAACATCCATAAACAATGTGATAGTAAGCGAAGACGAAATATCAGACAATGCAAGTCCGGAACTCTTTTCCGTTAGAAAAAAGATTAAAGATACTCATATCAGAATCAGAGATAAAATGAACAGTATGGTTACCTCCACCTCCTACCAAAAATACCTCCAGGAGCAGATAATTACTATCAGGGGTGATAGGTATGTGGTTCCCGTAAAACAGGAGTTTAGGGGCAATATGCCCGGTGTGGTGCATGATCAATCTGCCAGCGGCGCTACATTATATATAGAGCCTATGGCAATTGTTGAAATGAATAATGATTTGAAACAGTTAAAGATAAGAGAGAGTGATGAAGAAAGAAAAATACTGTTACATTTAAGCAAATTGATATCGGAAAAGAATCAGGAGATAAGGACAAATTTAGAGATACTGACTACTCTTGATTTTATTTTTGCAAAAGCTAAGTTTTCATTGGAATATAATTGTGTGGAACCCTTAATCAATAATACAGGCCGTATAAATCTGAAAAAGGCACGGCATCCTCTTATAGCCACGGATATTGTTATACCAATTGATATACATTTAGGCGAAACATTTAATATATTAGTGATTACCGGTCCTAACACGGGGGGAAAGACTGTTTCGCTAAAGACAGTGGGACTATTGGTTTTGATGGCACAATCAGGGATTCATATACCGGCGGCAGACAGAAGTGAAATAAGCATTTTTAATCAAGTTTTCGCGGATATAGGCGATGAGCAAAGTATCGAGCAAAGCCTCAGCACATTTTCATCACATATGAAAAACATTGTTAAGATACTAAAAGAGGTTACCGATAAATCCCTGGTTCTCTTTGATGAATTGGGAGCCGGGACGGACCCGACAGAAGGGGCCGCTTTGGCTATGTCTATTTTGGATTTATTGAGGAATAAACAAATCAGAACAATTGCCACTACCCACTACAGTGAACTTAAAGCATACGCGCTGACAACACCCGGACTATGCAACGGTTCAGTAGAATTTGATATTCAAACACTGAAACCCACATTCAGACTTTCCATAGGTATGCCTGGAAAATCCAATGCTTTTGAAATATCAATGAAATTGGGGCTCAGTGAAGCAATCATTGAACGGGCAAGAGATTTTATTACGAAAGATAAGATAAAATTTGAAGATGTTATAACCAACTTGGAAGAGAGCAGGAGAAAGGCAGATAAAGAGCGGGATATTTCTGAGAAATTAAGATATGAAACCGAGCTGCTTAAAAAAGAAGCGGAGCAAAAATTGGATAAGGTTATAAGTCAAAGAGAAAGTATTATCAAGAATGCTTATGAAGAAGCAAAACAAATCATGGACAAACAAAAAACAATAATAAATGAAATGATTAAAGAATTAAAAGAAGCCGCAGACAAGGAGGCTAAAGAAAAGCTTTCTGCTTCTGAAAAGGCCAGGCTGAAGATTAGAGATATCGAAAATGATATGCAGTCGAAATCAAATGACATTCTTTTTATGAGAACAAGAAAGCATAAACCACCGAAGAAACTGAAATTAGGCGATACAGTCAGGATAGTAAAGCTGGACCAAAAAGGAAGTGTGGCCTCATTGCCGGACGAAAACGGTAATTTGACTGTACAGGCGGGGATAATGAAAGTAAATGTGAATATAAATGATTTGCAACTGGAAAAACAAGAAAATAAAGATGAAGTTATAAAAGTAAAGTATACTAACATTGCAAGGTCAAAATCGCTTAACTTGCCTTTAGAACTGGACCTTAGGGGGAAAACCTTGGACGAAGCTCTGTTCGACACGGATAAATATTTGGATGATGTTTATTTATCCGGCATTAAAAACGTTACTTTAATACATGGCAAAGGCACGGGAGTTTTGAGGTCGGGCATAACGCAGCTTTTAAAGGACCACCCTAATGTAAAATCTTATAGAGCCGGCGGCTATCACGAGGGCGGAATCGGTGCAACCATAGTGGAACTGAAACAATAGGAGCGAAAATCAAAAATATAAGGCAGTGTGATGACATGAACGAAGAATACTATTTTTTAACGTTTAAATCTACCCACGACGTATTGAAGTTTGAAAAAGAGATCTCGAAGGAAGGTTTCAAAACAACTATTATGCCGGTACCCCGCGATATCAGCCATAGTTGCGGTTTGGCTTTGCGACTTCTGGGTGAAGATTTGATAAGTATCGGAGAGCTCGCAAAAGATAAAGACTTAAAGACAGATGGCTTGTATAAAGTCAATATCCATAATAAAGAAAGAACAATTCAAAAATTAAATGAATTTAATCAGTAATTAGTTTTGAATTCTTATCATAATTAATTAAATGAAAGGGTGGTCTTAGGTGAAGGAAATTATTAAAAATACAATCAAAGCATTGGAAAAAAACAACATACCGGTGCAATACTACGAAAATGAACAAGAGGCAATAGATGCATTGTTAGATGAAATCAAAATTGAGGACAGTGTCGGAATCGGCGGAAGTATGACCATATATGAAATGAATCTGCATCAGGTTTTAAAAGACAGGGGAAATAAGGTTTATTTTCATTGGCTTGAAGGAGTAGACGCAGACAAAACAAGGCTTATAGCATCGCGCGCAGATGTTTATTTGACAAGCACAAATGCTCTAACCCAAAAAGGGCAATTAGTAAATATTGATGGTATTGGAAACAGGGTTACATCCATGATTTACGGACCTAAAAAAGTGATAGTTATTTGCGGAGTAAATAAAATTGCTGAAAATGTGGACGAGGCTATAAACAGGATAAAAGACAACGCGCATAAAAATTCAAGAAGGCTCAAACTCAATACTCCTTGTGCGATAACAGGAAAATGCAACGATTGCGACAGCCCTCAAAGAATGTGCAGTGTCACTACTATAATTGAAAAAAAGCCTACCAAAACTGATTTGAAAGTCATACTAATCAATAGAGAACTGGGCTATTAAATCAATAATTAAACAAAAAGACCCGGTTTATTAGCTTCATGGTAACAATTCGCAATGAAGCTTGCTTGAAGCTATTCGACATAAAAGGTATAATATTTTTAGAAATTCAAAGCGATGCGAGGTGAAATTATGATAAAAAATTTTGAAGAACTGTTATCTGCGGTAAAAAGCAAAAAGACTATGAAAGTAGTTGTGGCAGCCGCACAAGATAATGATGTTATAGAAGCTGTAAGCAAAGCCGAAACCATGGGATTGATTAACCCGGTTTTGGTGGGAGATGCTAATAAAATTATCGGTATATTTGATGAAATGGGGATATCGTATAGAGACTTTGAAATAGTAGACGAGCCGGATATTATAGAATCTGCAAAAAAAGCGGTATCCTTAGTAAAAAACGGTGATGCAGACTTCCTTATGAAAGGTTTGATACCGACAGCGGATATTATGAGGGCTGTATTGGACAAAGAAAAGGGACTGAGAACGGATAGCCTCATCAGCCATGTAATGGTCTACAAGGTTGATACTTATCCGAAGTTTTTATTTTTAACTGACGGCGGTATAAATGTTGCACCCAATTTGGAACAGAAAGTTAAGATTTTAGAAAATGCAATAACTGTTTGCAAAGCCATGGGTTTGGACAAGATATACGCTGCATGCCTCGCAGGGGCTGAAACCGTTAATCCCAAAATACAGGCGACGGTAGACGCAAAAGCTATTGCCGACATGAAAGAAAAGTGGGCGGAGTTCAATACGGTAGCGGAAGGACCCGTTGCTTTAGACTTAGCAATCAATAAAGTTGCTTGTGCTCATAAAGGCTATAAAGGTGAGGGAGGAGGAAATGCGGATATTTTATTGGTTCCTTACTATGAAGTAGGAAATGTTTTAGGAAAATCAATGACTTATTTAGCTAATTCCGAATCAGCCGGTATAATCATGGGTGCAAAGGTACCTATCGTCTTGGTATCAAGGGCTGATTCAGCGGAAACAAAACTGCTGTCCATTGCTTTGGGCAGTATTATAGCATCAAACAAATAACTTAAGGGGGTTAAATAGTGAAAGAATTAATGTCAGGCAATGAGGCAATTGCAAGGGGGGCCTATGAGGCGGGGGTAACCGTCGCAGCTGCTTATCCCGGGACGCCCAGCACTGAAATTTTAGAAAACATTGTTCAATATAAAGACAAGATCTATTGCGAATGGTCGCCTAATGAAAAAGTCGCCACCGAGGTGGCTATAGGCGCATCAATAGGCGGTGCGAGAAGCATAGCTGCGATGAAGCATGTAGGGCTAAACGTTGCTGCTGACCCTATATTTACCTATTCATATTTAGGCGTTAATGCCGGATTTGTTTTAGTAACCGCGGATGATCCCAGCATGCACAGCTCTCAGAATGAACAGGATAACAGATATTATGCAAAATCTGCAAAGATGCCTATGTTCGAGCCTTCGGACAGCCAGGAATGTAAGGATTTCTTAAAAGAAGCTTATAAAGTAAGCGAGGAGTTTGATACACCGGTTCTTTACAGAGTTACAACAAGAATATGCCATAGCAAAAGTATTGTTGAATTAGAAGAAAGAGAAGAAGTAGAATTTAAACCCTACAGCAGAAACATTTCTAAATTTGTTGCCGTTCCCGCTACAGTGAAACGTGCAAGACTGAGAGTTGAAGACAGACAAAAAGCTTTGGAAGAATACGCTAACAAATCAGAATTAAATAAGATTGAATATAATGATAAGAAAATTGGTATTGTTACAGCGGGTATTTCTTATCAGTATGCAAAAGAAGTATTCGGAAACAATGCCTCATATCTAAAATTAGGATTTTCCTTTCCTCTTCCCATGGATTTGATAAGAGAATTCAGCGAAAACGTGGAAACTCTTTATGTAGTTGAAGAGGTAGAGCCTTTTATGGAAGAACAAATAAAAGCTGCGGGAATTAAATGTATAGGAAAAGAATTGATTCCGAATTATTATGAACTTAACCCGGAGATAGTGGCTAAATCGCTGCTTAATAAAGAATCCGAAACCACATCAGTGGATATAGATCCCGCACCGAGGCCGCCGGTACTTTGTCCCGGATGTCCCCACAGAGGATTTTTCTATGTAATGTCAAAAAAGAAAAATACAGTTATAACCGGAGATATAGGCTGCTATGCATTGGCCGCTTCGCCGCCTTTGGGCGCAATGGATACTTGTATATGCATGGGTGCCGGGTTCAGCGCAGGAATGGGAATAGCAAAAGCTTTCGAAGTATCCGGAAGAGAAGGGAAAGTATACGGTGTAATGGGAGACTCCACCTTCTTCCATTCAGGATTAACCGGAGCCATGGATATAGTATACAACAAAGGAAAAATGATACCGGTCGTATTGGACAACAGAATAACAGGCATGACGGGACATCAGGATAATCCGGGAACGGGGAAAACTCTGATGGGTGAAGATGCGGCACAGATTGATCCGGTTGAAGTGTTAAGTGCATTAGGGTATAAGACTATAAGAGTAATTGATCCCTGTGATTTAAAAGCTGTTGAAGAAACCGTTAATGAAGCCGAAGCAAGCACGGAACCATTTGCTATAGTAACCAAAAGACCCTGTGTTTTAATAAAAAGCTTGCCGCCATTTAAAACAAAATGCGTTGTTGACAGGGATAAATGCACTAAATGCAAAATGTGCTTAAAGGTCGGTTGTCCGGCAATCTTCTTTAAAGAAGGTAAATCATATATTGAGCCCTCAATGTGTGTCGGCTGTGAAGTTTGTATGCAAGTATGCAAATTTGATGCTATAAAAAAGGTTGGTGAAGAATAATGAAGGAAACAAAAAGTATTCTTTTTGTCGGTGTCGGTGGGCAAGGTACCATATTAGTTAGTAGACTGCTAACAACCGGGCTGATGAAAGCAGGTTATGATGTGAAAATGTCGGAGGTACACGGGATGGCTCAAAGAGGCGGAAGTGTATCAACACAGGTCAGATACGGAGAAAAGGTATATTCACCGATCTTAGGTAAAGGGCAAGCCGATATTTTGGTAGCATTTGAAAAAATGGAAGCATTAAGATGGAGTGAATATCTAAAACCTGACGGTATAATAATCGTAAATAATTACGAAATTCCTTCACTTCCCATAGCAATCGGGCAAATTGAATATCCCCGGGGTATATTAGAGGAACTGCAAAAGAAATTTAAAACTGTAGTAATTGATGCCGGAAAGGTTGCTACCGATTTAGGGAATGTGAAGACTCAGAATGTTGTGTTGTTCGGCTCATTGGTTAAAGCATTCAAACTGACTGAAGTTGATTGGATTGAAGTGCTGAAGGAGATAATACCCGAGAGGATGCTGGATATCAATATCAAGGCATTCAATAAAGGCATGGAAATGTAGATAAAAAGGGGAGTTTTCTCCCCTTTTTAAAATGCAAATTTTATGACGGTTCTACTGAAGAAATTAAATAACAAATGATAAAGGTGTATGCTATGAATAATTGCTTTGCGCTAAATGACGAGCAAAAAAAAGCAGCGGAACATTTTGCGGGACCTTGTTTGGTTTTGGCCGGGCCGGGAACCGGGAAAACTACTATTATTGTGAATCGTATTATAAATTTGATAAAAAAATATAAAGTTTCTCCCGACAGCATATTGGTCGTTACTTTTACAAAGGCGGCGGCTGAAGAGATGCGCATAAGGTTTTCGGGGCTTGAAGGATATAGAAAAGAATATAACCAAGTCACGTTCGGCACCTTCCATTCCGTGTTTTTTAAAATATTGAAGCAATATAAGAACTATAAAATTGAAAACTTGATTACAGATAATGAAAAGAATTCGACTATAAAATCAATTGTTAAAAACCTGGGCTATGACTTTTTTGAAGATGAACAAAGCCTTGAAGACTTGATAAATGAATTAGCTTATATTGAAAACATGCTGATAAGCGAAAAAGAATATAATCCTTATTCCTGTGCCTATGATGAGTTTTGGACAATTTACGGTCTATATAAGAAATATAAAAAACAAGCTAATAAATTTGACTTTGAAGACATGATAAGCCATTGCTATAAATTATTGCTTAACGATGAGGAGGTTTTACAAAATCTCAGGATGAAGAATAAGTTCATTTTGATAGATGAATTCCAGGATATTAATAAAGCCCAGTTAAGCACTATATCTTTGATTGCAAAGCCTTTAAACAATCTTTTTATTGTCGGTGATGACGACCAATCAATTTATAAATTCAGGGGTTCGGACCCGAAGGCTATGCTCGAATTTTCAAAAGTTAATAAGGATGTCAAGGTAATAACTTTGAAGAAAAATTATAGGAGCAACAAATCA
Organism: uncultured Clostridiaceae bacterium; assembly: GCA_964462065.1. Taxonomy (GTDB): domain Bacteria; phylum Bacillota; class Clostridia; order Lutisporales; family Lutisporaceae; genus JAAYKT01. The sequence continues at coordinate 9,432 of CAYXAT010000045.1, forward strand.
ATACTCAGCTCGGCTTTAAACGTTATAAACAATAATATTGACAGATATGAAAAGGATCTGATTACCGTAAATGATTCGGGAGGTATTCCACATATTGTACGAGTAGAGGATAACGAGAGGGAAGCAGAGTCTGTTGTAAAAAAGATTAAGGAGTTGTGTAATGGGGGACTTAGTTATTCCGAAATTGGAGTGCTTTACAGAACGCGAATACAATCAAGGGCCATAATAGACTGCTTTACAGATAATAAAATTCCTTATACATGCAGCGACGGATTAACGTCAGTGTATAACCACTGGATTTACAATGATATTATCAGCTATTTTAAAGCTTCCCAAAACATTGACAGAAATAACAGTATTTACAGAATAGTTAATAAGCCTTACAGAAGAATAAGCAGAATGGCAGTTGCAGATGCTATGAGGCATAAAACCGATATACTTCAAGGGCTGATGAATCATGATTCAATTACAAATCAACGTGCCTTGAAAAGACTGGAAGCAGATTTGAATAATTTACGAACAATGAAACCCGGACGGGGCGTTTCATATATAAGAAAGCATATAGGCTATGAAAAATACATAAGACAATGGACTGACTTAAAGAATACAAAGGTAAAACCTCTAATAGAAATAATGGATGATATCGGTCTTTCTGCGGGAAACTTTGTAAGCATTACTGAATATTTGGACCATATCAGATCTATCATGGATGACAGAACAGACAGCATTGAAAATAGAAAAAAGGTCAAAATTATGACCATGCATAAAGCAAAGGGACTGGAATTCGGTGCAGTTTTTATTATAGGTGCTGTTGACGGATTGGCACCTTACATCTTAAACGATGAATGCGATAAAGATTTATTAGAGGAAGAAAGAAGATTGTTTTATGTTTCGATGACAAGAGCTAAAGATGAGCTATACATATATGTCCCCAAGTACAGATACGGCAAAAGAATGAAACAATCAAGATTTTTAGATGAAATGTACGGTATTTGTTGAAATGAATACCACATTACTGTATATTTTACTTACAAATAAACATTTATTGGAGGTATAAAAGTGGATTACAAAGCGGATATTGGAGTATTCGGAGGCTCCGGATTCTACTCTTTCTTGGATAATGTAATTGAAATAGAAATTGATACTCCTTACGGAAAACCCAGCGATAAGGTTGCCATTGCCGACTTCGGTTCCAAAAAGGTTGCATTTCTGCCGAGACACAGTAAAACACATGCTTTTCCGCCTCACACCATACCGTATAGGGCCAACCTTTATGCAATGAAGCTTTTGGGTGTCAAGCATATTATCGCACCGACGGCATCGGGCAGTTTAAAAAAAGAAATAAAGCCGGGAGATTTCGTTATATGCGACCAATTCGTTGATAGGACCTGGGGAAGAGAAGACACCTATTATGATTCAGAAACCAGACATACAAGTATGGCAAATCCTTATAGCGAAGAGCTTAGAAAACTTGCCATAGAAGCTTGCACCGAAGAAGGAGTTGCTTTACATAAAAAAGGAACTGTGGTTGTAATACAAGGGCCCAGGTTTTCTACAAAAGCGGAAAGCCGGTGGTTCGGCAGCATGGGCTGGGATGTAGTAAACATGACCCAATACCCGGAATGCCCTTTATCTAACGAACTCGAAATACCTTACGTGAATATCGCATTGATTACAGATTACGATGCCGGTTTGGAAGGCGATGATGAGATAGTTCCCGTTACGGAAGAGGAAGTTTTAAGGGTTTTCAACGAAAACAACGATAAAGTTAAAAAAGTGATACTCAAAATGATAGAAAAAATAAAATAAATTGTTTTAAATATAGGAGGGCAAATGGATAAGAAAGGTATCATCATAGTTTTTGAGGGAATAGACCAATCGGGTAAAGGGACTCAATCAAAACTGTTTGTGGAAAGACTGAAAGCAGACGGGTATGATGTTGAATATTTACATTTTCACGATATAAGCACCCCGGTAGGGAAAGAACTGCAACTATTTTTTGAGGGTAAAAGAGAGTTTAATCCTATAGCCAGACAATTGCTATTTGCCGCAAACCGTTATGAGAAAAACGAGGATATCGGTAAGCTCATAAAAACAAAAGATTTTGTCGTGATAGACAGATATATTCCTTCCGGTTTGGCTTACGGAGTGGCAAACGGAATTAATTTAGAATGGATGCTCAATGTAGAAAGTTTACTTCATCAACCTGATATTGTTGTACTTTTGGATGTGGGCGCTGATGTTTCCAAACAAAGAAAAGCAGAAGAAATCAGAGATGTATATGAGAAGGATTTAAGCTTTTTGGAAAATGTAAGATATACATATTTGGAATTAGCAAAAAGGTTTGGCTGGATTATTGTAGACGGTCGGGGTAATATGGAAGATGTTAAAAACAAGATATGGGAGACAGTGAAAAAACAATTAAAAAATAAAGCCCTAAGCTAAGTACAGCATAGCATATACGCTGTACTTTTTCATTAAGAAGCCCTTAATAAAACCGTAAAACGAAGGATGCCCAACACCATATTAAGAGTAGGTTTTTTCAACAAATTTAACAATATCGGAAGCGGCATTGGGTTTTTTAAGAAATGAAGACATACTTTTTATGCTGCTTATTTTTAACTCCAAATTCAATACATGGTTTATAAGATAAGGTATTTTATTAATGCTGGAAGCTTTAACTGCAACCCCATAGTTCAGTAAGAACTCTGCATTATCCGATTCCTGCCCGGGCAGCGGAGAATATATAATGAGGGGCTTTCCTTTAGATATTATCTCTGCACATGTAACACCACCCGGCTTGGAAATGATGATATCTGAAATCTCCATCAACTCATGAATATTAGGAATAAAACCATAGACTATTAAATCATTTATGGGTTTTATAGTTTTCAAACTTGTTTCTAATTTTTTATTGTTGCCTGTTATGGCTAAAATCTGTATATCACTAAATTTGCTGTCTATCTCACTGACAATCCCGTTTATAGCACCTAATCCCAAACCGCCACCCATTACCAATATATTTTTCTTATCTTTTAGGGCTAGCCTGTTTATGATTTCATATCTGTCCAAAGGGACTGAAAATTCCGTTTTTATCGGTATCCCGAAAGGTAGTACTCTATTAATGTTAACATCATAATCAATAATATTTGGAATTAAACTCTCGTGTGCAATAACATAGTAATCCGTTTTATCATTTATATAAGACGAATGAATATTGTAATCGGTGATTACTGAGATAAGGGGACATTGAAAAATTTTCTTTTCTTTCAATGCGGCTATTATTGAGGACGGAAAGCTATGAGTGCAAAAAATAACATCCGGATCAAAATCGGTTATAGACCTTTTGAGCCTACTGGAAGTCAATTTATTTGTTATATCGTTAATATCAATAATAGGGTCCAATTTATTTGTTTTCTCATAGATTTTCCCCCAAGCTTTAGGATAGAATTTTAATATATTCAAATAGCTGTCTAATATAACCTTATCCAACAAAGGGCTGATAAGGCTTATGGTATTTATTATCCTAACATTATTCTCAGGGTTTGACTTCATAAAGCTGTCTCTTAAAGTATGGGCTACCTGATCATGCCCATTTCCGATAGATACTGAAAATATCAGTATATTCAAATATATCACCTCTTTTAACGATAGTTT
>CAYXAT010000046.1:0-12794 GCA_964462065.1 uncultured Clostridiaceae bacterium
TAAACCCACTAAATTAGCGGGTTTTCAAACATATTTGGTGGGCCTTCAGGGACTCGAACCCCGGACCAACCGGTTATGAGCCGGTTGCTCTAACCAGCTGAGCTAAAGGCCCAATAATGGCTCCTCAAGTTGGACTCGAACCAACGACCCTGCGGTTAACAGCCGCATGCTCTACCGACTGAGCTATTGAGGAAAACAACTGACAAATTATATTCTACTAACTTTAAACTTAATTGTCAATAGCAATTTCGACGTTTTTTCACGCTAAATTTTCTGCGACTTTATTCAAAATAGTCTTTCAATTTCTTGCTTCTGCTGGGATGTCGTAATTTTCTCAGTGCTTTAGCCTCTATCTGCCTTATTCTTTCTCTGGTTACATTGAATTCTTTTCCTACTTCCTCCAAGGTTCTTGCTCTACCATCATCAAGTCCGAATCGTAGTCTTAATACCTTCTCTTCTCTGGGTGTCAAGGTTACCAACACATCCATAAGCTGCTCTTTCAATAATGTAAAGGCTGCCGCCTCTGCCGGTGCCAAGGCATCGTCATCCGGTATAAAATCTCCTAAATGACTGTCTTCTTCTTCCCCTATGGGTGTCTCCAATGATACCGGTTCTTGTGCAATCTTTTGGATTTCTCGGACTTTCTCCACAGGCAAATCCATTTCTTTAGCTATTTCTTCCGGCAGGGGATCTCTCCCCAGTTCTTGCAACAATTGCCTATGCACTCTTATAAGCTTGTTAATTGTCTCGACCATGTGGACAGGAATTCTAATGGTTCTTGCCTGGTCTGCTATTGCCCTGGTAATTGCCTGTCTAATCCACCAAGTTGCATAGGTGCTGAATTTAAATCCTTTATTATAGTCAAACTTCTCCACGGCCTTGATAAGCCCTAAATTTCCCTCTTGAATCAGGTCAAGAAAAAGCATTCCTCTTCCTACATATCTTTTCGCTATGCTCACCACTAATCTAAGATTTGCCTCAGTGAGCTTTTTCTTTGCGTCCATATCCCCTTCTTCCATTCGCTTAGCTAAATAAATTTCCTCTTCCGATGTCAAGAGAGGCACCTTGCCAATCTCTTTTAGGTACATTCTTACAGGATCATCTATACTTACGCCCTCGGGAACGGAAAGGTCAAGACTTTCCTCTTCCGAATTATTCTCATCATCATCTTCATCTATTGGCGGAATATCAACTTCCGTTTCAATGTTTCCGATAATATCTATACCCTTAGATTCGAAATACTCATACATTTTATCCATTTGTTCCGAATCGATTTCAACTTCTTCAAGAGCATCCATAATCTCCTTATAAGATAGCATGCCGTTCTTTTTACCTTTTTCTATAAGATCTTTAATATCATTTATTTTTAATGTTTCGTTTTTCATGGTTAACCCCTCCCTTCAAGGAAATTATTTCTTTTTCTTTTGTAATTCCATGATCTCCTTAAACAATTCATTAGCCCTTTCCTTCTCTTCTGACTTATAAAATTCATTCATTCTATTTGTTAACTCTTTAATCTTATTTTCCAAACTATGAGAGTAAAGCTTGTCAATGTATGAATCTAACAGTTCTATATCTTTTTTAGTAATATCTATATTAAAGACCTCTGATGCTTTTTGCCTTTCTTCTTCATCTGTCAAGTGGATTAATATTTCTCCAGCAGACACCGTTTTTCCTTCTTTTATTTTTAAATTTATAATAGTGGCAATTTTTTCATGTATAGGTATTGAAAAATTATCTTCACTTATTATACTAAAAATATTTTCAGCTTTATCTTCATATAAAACGCTTATATTAAGTATCTTTTTTTCAGCTTTGATCTGCCCACTGGTTTCATTTTCATTAAATTTACTTATTATATTATGCCTGTTATTTCCACTTATATGCTTACTTCCGATTTTCTTTAATTCACCGTATATGGCTTCCTCACTGATTTGCATTTCTTTTGAATATTTCTTTATATATGCATCTATTTCTATAGGGCTATCCAATGTACTCAGTATCCTTGCCAGATTCTTCGTGAACCTGACTCTATGCTCCAATATATCCGGATTGCTATTTTTTTTTGCATTATAAATACGGTATTCGGTTAAAGAAAGGCTGTTCTTCAATAAATCATTAAAAGCCTCTAAGCCTTCATTTCTGATAAAATCATCAGGATCCTTTCCCTTTGGAAGATTAATTACTTTAATCTGACAACCTTCTTTTTGCAGTATGGACAATCCCTTTAATGTTGCCGACTGCCCTGCCGTATCGGAATCATAGGCAATAACTATTTCGTTTGCATATCTTTTTAGAAGCTTTGCCTGCTGCTCGGTAAAAGCAGTGCCCAAAGATGCCACAACATTTTTGACACCGAATTGATATAACGAAATAACATCCATATATCCTTCTACAACAATAATGTTTTTTAGAGCAGTTATTTCCCTGATATTATTTAAAGCATAAATGCTCCTACCTTTATTATAAATCTGCGTCTCAGGAGAGTTTAAATATTTCGGCTTGCTGTCATCCAGCACCCTGCCGCCAAAGCCTACCACTTTACCGCCCAGATTTATAATGGGAAACATTATCCTTCCTCTGAATCTATCATAATAGCCTTTTTCCTTTTTCACTATAAGCCCGGCATTTTCTATAAGGTCATCGCTAAAACTTTTACTATTCAAATAAAGATTCAGCTTGTCCCAACTATCCGGAGAATATCCTATGCCGAATTTTTTAACGGTTTCGTCAGTTAACCCCCTTTTCGCTAGGTATTTCATAGCCTTTTGGTTATCTTTTAAATTATTATAAAAATACCTGGCGGCGGTACTGTTAATTCTAAATAACAGCTCCCTTTTTTTCATCTTCTCCAAATCTTTTTTGCTTGTTCTCTCGTCTACGGAAACACCGGATTTTTTGGCTAAGAAATATAAAGATTCAACATAGTTTAGTCTTTCGATTTTTTGTATGAAGGTAATCACATTCCCGCCTGCCCCGCATCCAAAGCAATAAAACATTTGTTTATCTGCAGAAACGCTGAAAGAAGGGGTCTTCTCAGTATGAAAAGGGCACAACCCCCAAAAATTATTACCTCTTTTTTTTAAGCTCAGATATAGAGATATTATATCCACAATATCGTTTTTTTCAATTATCTCAGAAACCTTTTCTTCTGAGAAATACATACTTTTTACCGCCTTTAAATTATTTTTCAAATTGATAGGCATATAAATCCTTACATTGATACGATACTTTTTAAAGTTGCTTTTATAAGAATATACCTAAAAATCTTATAGCCTTTTAAATAATATTGTTGATTCCGTAAAACATTGGCCTATTTATACTAATTCTACAAATACTTTAAAAATCCTACATGGCAGAAAATATTCCTTCTATCAATATTGCCAAGATAGCGGAAGAAAAATTGCTTTATATTTATTCATTGCATATCTATCAGTCATTCCCGCTATATAATCACACGCCATACGATGTATATTCTCTATTGTCATATCCTCTTCGGATTTATCCGTTATCTCGTTTGGGTTATCCAGCAGGTACATATATAGTTCTCTCAACATATACTGAACCTTTTTCTCCTCTTCCTTTGCTTTAGAGCCTAAATATATGTTATCAAATAAATACTCTCTTAGCTTTGCCGTTGCAGCTTCTATATCCGGGCTCATTCTTACATAAGGTTTGTCAAGGCTTTCATTGATTACATCAATTATCATTGTATTTATTCTTTTTTTATGAGTTTCCCCCAAAACTTTTATTTCTTCACCCGGCAAATCTTCAAGATGAACGATATCTGCTCTTATTGCGTCATCAATATCATGATTTATATATGCAATTCTATCGGAAAGTCGAACAACCTGACCTTCCAAGGTATACGGCTTATTATCGCCCGTATGATTTAATATACCATCCCTTACTTCATGCGTAAGATTGAGTCCGACCTTATTTTCAAGTATTTCCACTACCCTTAAACTTTGTTCGTTATGCTTGAATCCGAATGGATAAAGGCTGTTCAGAACTATTTCTCCGGAATGCCCAAATGGTGTATGCCCCAAGTCATGCCCCAAAGAAATAGCCTCAGTTAAGTCCTCATTTAGCCTTAGTGCCCGTGAAATAGTCCTGGCTATTTGAGAAACCTCCAAAGTATGGGTAAGTCTCGTCCTGTAATGGTCTCCTTCCGGCGAAATAAAAACCTGAGTCTTGTGTTTCAGTCTCCTAAAGGCCTTTGAATGTATTATCCTATCCCTGTCTCTTTGAAAATCAGTTCTTATTTCACATTTAACCTCATATATATCTCTGCCTTTGCCTACTTTACTCTTTAAAGCAAAAGGCGAAAGTGTTTTAAGTTCTATTTCTTCCGTTATCTCTCTTATCAGCATAAGTTCACCCTCTCAAAAAAAACAGTCAATAAATATATACAACAAAAAAACTAATTATCCTCTTATTTTTTTCACCTATTCTTTGAAATAAAACATAAGTTACAGTAAATTTACAAGTGTTAACAAAGTATATTATGTGTATAGATAAAAAAATGATATATAATATTATTTGACTCTTAGAATTTTAGGATGTGAAAAGATGAATTTATCAGCACCTTATCTAATCGAAACACTTTATTCAATGAGAATCTATAGATGGGTAAACAGCCCTCTAAGCCTTTTAACAGGTATATTCCCTTTGTCCTTAGGTGAAATCATCTTATACTTTATAATAATATTTATTATTTATTTGGCCATCGTTTTAATTTATAAATCAATTCGAAAACCCGAGTATTATATGAATACTAAGTTTTTTATAAAGCTGTTTAAAAAAATATTTTTTATTCTAATAGTTTTATATTTATCTTTCTTATTTATTTGGGGTTTAAATTATCATAGAAAGCCATTTGCAGAAACCGCGGGATTAAATGTAACAAAGTACTCTAAATATGATTTGGAAGAATTATGTTTTTATCTGATAAATGAATCGAATTTTTTAAGAGCGAATATTGCAGAAGATGATAATGGAATTATGAAAATACCAAGCGGTACAAAGTGGGTCTTAAATAACGCATATATAGGTTATAATGAGGTATCTCAAAACTATGGCGCCCTATCAGGTAAATACGGCACTCCTAAACCGGTAATGCTATCAGAACTAATGTGCTACACCGGTATTACAGGTATTTACTTCCCTTTTACCAGCGAAGCCAATGTTAATATAAGAGTTCCGGATTCAAGTCTCCCTCATGTTGTCACCCACGAGATGGCACATCAAAGAGGCTATGCCAGAGAGGATGAAGCGAATTTTATTGCTTATCTTACATGTATTAATAATCCATATCCTGAGTTTAAATATTCCGGTGTCTTGCTCGCTTTGAATCACTCAATGAATGCTTTATATAAAGAAGACAAAGAAAGCTTTGTAAGTTTGAGGAGTACCTACAGCGAGGGTTTAGAAAGAGATCTAGCCTATACCAATTCGTTTTGGAAGAATTATGAAGGTCCCGTGGAAAGAATGGCAGATGATCTTAATGATGCCTATTTAAAAGCTAATAAACAAAAAGACGGTATTAAAAGCTACGGAAGGATGGTGGATTTACTCATAGCCTACCATAAAAAATAAAATAAATTCTCACGTTTTTAAATATTTAACATACATTTAATCATGAGGTGATTTTATGTATGACAAACTTCACTTGCATAACTGCAAGGGTTTGACAAATAAAGTTTATAAGCATAATCATAAATACTCTGTGGTAACCACAAAAAATCCCGATTTTAACGGACATACTCATTATATGTCCGGCTATTTGGAAGATGTAAAAGGTCATATACATTATTTTTCTATTGTAACAGGGCCGGGTTATAGAACAAGAGAGGGACATCTGCATTTTTTTATGGCTTTTACTACTATGAACAAGAGACACTGTCATTGCATAAAAGGATATACTTCAATTTATTCCGATTACTAAAACAAAAGCACCCGATAGGGTGCTATATTAATTCAGAATAACTTCTTAAATTATGAAACCCTTTCGCCATTTTAATCCCGTTTAAAACTGCCCTTTCAACCGTCTTAGCGGCTATTGTACCTACGGCGGATACATCGGCTTCAACTTCTCCCAAAGAAAGTGCAAATAAGGTATCGCCATCGTGCATGGTATGTGAAGGTCTTATGGTTCTTGCATAGCCGTTATGTGCCATTGAAGCTATTTTATTTGCCTGCGCCTTATCAAAAATCCCGTTAGTTATTACAACGCCAATAGTTGTATTTCCCATAGAAGCGGTATTTTTGACTGCATTATTCATAAGCAACTCTTCCGTATTTAAAAAAGTTTTGCCATCGTTTAGCAATGCTCCGGCTATAATCTTGTTACTCTCCGGGTCGATAACGTCTCCCAATGCATTAACAGCAACAATGGCTCCCACATATAATAGTCCCGACTTTATACAACATGATCCTAAGCCGCCTTTCATCGCACCGCTCATACCCATTATTTTACCTACGGTGGCACCGGTACCCGCACCTTCGGAACCTTCCAAAAACCGGCCTTTTTCCGAATTTATACATGCATCATAACCCATCTTTTTATCGGGTCTTACCTTACCGTTTCCAACCGCAAGATCAAACAATACTGCACCGGCAACTATAGGCACTTTGGCAACACCCGTATCAAAACCCGCGCCGAGATTCTCGAGATACTCCATAACTCCTGAAGCCGCATCAAGGCCAAAGGCACTTCCCCCTGCCAACAGAACTCCATGCACTTTATCAACAAGATTTTGTGGGTTTAATAAATCCGTTTCCCTGGTGCCGGGGGCTCCTCCCCTTACATCAACCCCGGCTACTGCACCATTTTCACATAAAACCACAGTACAGCCCGTTGCCCCGTCGTAACTTTGAGCATTACCGATTCTTATTCCGGCAATATCGATGATATCAACATATTGCATTCTATCATTCTTCCTTAAAATTAATTTTCTATTTAATATTTATAAGCCATTTAATATTATATCCAAATCCCTTTCATGTATGGCTCTCATTATGATTTTGTAAAAATACATCAATTATATCTTCCTGCTTTTAAAAAAGGGCATGCCTTATAGGCATGTCCTTAAATACTTTACTCAACTATTCTCTTTTCCAAAACCTGATCTATGCTGAAATCTTCTATCTGCAAATAGTATTCTGCACAATCTATCAATGCTTTCATGGGTAAAAGTCCTATAACCTCACTGCCCACTACCGACACACCATAACGTGCCGCCTCCATCTTGATCATCTCATATGCCCTGTACATAGACGTTCTTTCATAATTAACAAGATTCATTGATACCTGAACAATGTTCCTCTCCTCAAGCATAACTCCCATAGCCTTGACAAATCTTAGACCACCACCTGCAAATCTCACTATCTTTGCGATTTTGTTTGCTATTTCCATGTTATCGGTGCCCAAATTTACATTGAAAGCAACTAATGGCACTCTAGCAGATACAGCTGTTGCGCCGGATTTCACATTCATTTTATCGGGACCGAAATCCGGTTTCCACTCCGGCAACTTGATTTTTTCAAAGAATCCCTCATATTGTCCTTTTCTTACATCGGCAAGGTTCTTCCTATAATCCGCCGTCGCCGCATCTTCATATAAATATACTGGAATATTGAGCTCTTCTCCTATTCTTTTACCTATATCTTTGGCTATTTCCACACATTCTTCCATTGTTATGTCTGATATAGGTATAAAAGGCACCACATCCGTGGCCCCCATTCTTGGGTGACCTCCCTTGTGCATCGACATATCTATTAGCTCTGCCGCTTTTTTAACCAAATTAAAAGTCGCTTCTTTTACGCCTTCGGGATCACCAATTAATGTAACAACAGTTCTGTTATGATCTTCATCAGGGGCATAATCCAAAAGCTTAACGCCTTTAACTTTCCTAACCTCGTCTACAATGGCTTCTATAACTTCTTTGTTTCTGCCTTCACTAAAATTAGGCACACATTCAACTAAAGCTGCCATACAATTCCCTCCAATTCTAATATGACTTTCTATTATGCTTGTCCTATATAATAATTCTATTTTAACTACCTAATTTCTTCAACACAAATCAATATACAATTAAGTATATCACTCATCATAAAAGTCTAAATATGAAAACTTCTTGCCACCTTTTTGCCAACCTAATATAGCCTCTATATTAACATTTTGTGTTGCTTTGTAGATATTTATCTTTAAATTGTCTATTTTATCTTCCAATCCTTTAATCATGTCTTTTAATTCATACCGTTTATTTCCCGTTCTCTCAGCCGCAACCATGCAGGCACAATTCAGGGGCATTATGCCACTGTTTTTTATAAATCGTTCTATATATTTTTCTTCTATATAATACATAGGTCTTATGAGCTCAAGACCTTTAAAATTGGTTGACCTTAACTTCGGCAGCATGGTCTTGAAACTACCGGTATATAGAATATTAAGCAGTGTGGTTTCGATTACGTCATCAAAGTGATGGCCTAATGCCAATTTGTTGCAACCTAACTCCTGTGCCTTGGAATATAGAGCCCCTCTGCGCATTTTTGCACACATGTAGCATGGGTAATCTTTTGCTATATTGTCAACGATATCAAAAATACCGGAATCAAATACTTTTACCGGTATATTGAGGTATTCATAGTTTTTAAGCATAAGCTCTTTTATATCTTCATGATAACCCGGATCTGCAACAATATATTCCAAGTCGAATTTTACATTTCCGTGAAGCTGTAATTCTCGAAATAGCATTGCCATAAGAGTGCTGTCTTTACCGCCGGAAATCGCTACGGCAATTCTATCGCCTTCCTCTATCAATTTAAAATCTTTTACGGCCTTCATAAACTTTGACCATAAATACTTACGATACTTTTTAATTATGCTTTTTTCTATCTCTTTTAAAGGTTTTAAATCCCCAAAGGGCTCAATTATATCACATCTATTTATATCAAATTCCACAATATCACCTCTGTACACTACTGACATTTTTCAGAAGTATTATCTTGATTTAACTTCCGTCCATATTCTATCATACTTAACCAAAGAACCGGCCAAATCTTCCAATACCTCGCTGCCCTGCAAATCACTGTCCGCGGGGTATGCAGTCTTATCAGTCGTCAGTTCTTCCGGCAACAGCTTTATGGCCTCTGTATGAGGTGTAGAATATCCGATATAATCTGTATTTTGGAAAGCTATTTCCGTTTCACACAGATAGTTTATAAATAGTTCCGCCATTTCTTTATTCTTGCTCGTTTTAGGTATTACTATGGAATCGAACCATAGGTTGCTGCCTTCTTTGGGTATGACATACTCCAGATTGGGATTTTCTCTTTTACTGAATATGGCGTCTCCCGACCAGACAACTGCGAGAGCAGCCTCTTCACCTATCATTTTGTCTTTTACTTCGTCCCCTACATAGGCCAAGACCAAAGGTTTTTGTTTTATCAATGCTTCCTTCGCTTTTTCAAGCTCTTCATCATTCTTTGTATTCAACGAGTAACCCAGCATCTTAAGGGTTATACCAATAGAATCCCTTAAACTGTCATACATCAAAATCTGCTTACTATATTTGGAGTCCCAAAGTATTTTCCAACTGTCAACCTTATCATCTATCATCTTCGTATTATATAAGATACCTACTGTTCCCCACATATAAGGCACGGAATACTCGTTGTCCGGATCATATGCCAAATTCTTAAACCTATCATCAATGTATTTATAATTTGGTATGTTTTCCATATCCAAAGGATAAAGCATATCCTCGTCAATCATTCTTTTTATAGTATAATCAGAAGGTATCAATATATCATAGTCGCTTGCACCCGCCTTTATTTTTGCATACATCTCTTCGTTGGTTGCAAACTCGTCATATATTACCCTTATACCAAACTCTTCCTGGAAACTGTCCAAAACATCCGGGTCGATATAATCCCCCCAGTTATATACTTTCAGTACCTTTTTATCACTGCCCCCACCGCAGCCTGTCAAAATGAAAACCAAAACCAGAAACAAAGTTAAAACTAAAATTCTAAAATGCTTCACGCCGCTCTCTCCTTTCTGACGTTATCTCTGCTCATCCTATTATTAACTATTAGCAGTAACAAAACTACAGATGCAAATAATAAACTTAAAGTAGCATTAATCTTGGGGCTGACCCCTTTTCTTGCCATGGAATATATAGTGATAGCCAAATTCGATACTCCGGGTCCTGTAGTAAAAAAACTTATTACAAAATCATCTATCGACATAGTCATAGCCAGTAAGAATCCTGTAAAAATACCCGGGGCAATCTGTGGTAAAATAACCTTTTTCAAAGCATAGGAAGGTGTTGCACCCAAATCCAATGCCGCATCATAAATCTGATTGTCCAGCTGCTTCAACTTCGGCAATACAGAAAGTATAACATAAGGAAGGTTGAAAGTTATGTGAGCCAAAAGCATGGTGAAAAACCCTCTTGGAAACTTGAATAGTATAAAAAGCAGCATCAATGAAATCCCCGTTACTATATCCGGGTTAAGCACCGGCAGATAAGTCAAGTTCATCAATATTGTCTTGGGCAATTTTTTCAGATAGACAATCCCTATCGCCGCTATAGTTCCCAGTAAAGTCGCGACTAAAGAAGCAACTAAGGCTATAACTATAGTATAATACAGTGATGTCATAATTTGTCTATCCTTAAACATTTCTATATACCATTTAAATGTGAATCCGGTCCAATGAGCCCTTGACTTGGAACTGTTAAATGAGAACACAATTAAAACAATAATCGGTGCATATAAAAAAAGGAAGATAAAGTAGGTATAAATTTTCTTTAACACATTCTTCACATCAAACCCTCCCCTTCATTTTCTTTTTCATATCTTAATGCAAAGCCCATAGTAAGAACTATCATAAGCATCAAGACAACTGAAAGGGCAGAGCCGAAACCCCAGTCCCTGGTGGTTAGAAACTGCTGTTCAATTAGATTTCCTATTAATGTGAAATGTGCACCGCCTAAAAGTCTTGATATTACAAAAGTTGTGAGCGCCGGCATAAAAACCATTATGACTCCCGAAGAAACCCCCGGCAAGCTAAGGGGGAAAATTACCCGGCTGAATACTTTAATAGGCGGAGCTCCCAGGTCCTCTGCAGCCTCAAGAACCGCTTTATCTATTTTAACCAATACGGTATAAATAGGCAAAACCATAAAGGGCAGAAAATTGTATACCATACCCAAAATTACTGTGTTTTCCGTATACAAAAGTGCCGGAAGTTCGATACCTATCAATTCAAAAGCAGACGCAATCAGACCGTTTTTCTCTAAGAGAGTCATCCAGGCATAAGTCCTCGCCAAGAAATTCATCCACATAGGTATTACGAATAATACCACCAAAAGACTCTTATTAGAAAGATTTTTGCCTGCCAATATCATAGCCATGGGGTAGCCAAGTATGAGACATATAACCGTGCTGATTACAGCGATTTTTAAAGATCGCAAAAACACGGTCAAATAAATGGGTTCCATTACCCTTTTAAAATTGTCAAAGGAAAATATCATAGTGCCGTTTTCGAATATTACTATACTATAAAACAACACTAAAGCTAAAGGTATTAAAGTGAATATAATCATCCATATTACATAGGGAAAGGAGAGCCAGGTTCTTTTCATTCATTCCTCACCTTCTTCATAATATGGAAATCCGAAGGTGCAATGATCATACCTACCTTTGTATCAATAGGTTCCATAAGGGTGCTGTGAACCATCCAACTATAATCATTATTATCTTTTATCATCATCTCATAGTGAACACCTTTGAATATAACGGATTCAACGATACCTTCGATCATTCCCTGTTGATAAGGAACCAGCTTTATATCCTCGGGGCGTATCACTACATCCACATTTTCGTTATTACTAAAACCTTTATCCACGCAATCGAAGCCTTTGTCTTTTATTTCGACATAAAAGTCCCTTACCATTATTCCGTCTATTATATTGCTTTCACCGATAAAATCAGCCACAAAAGCATTTTTCGGTTCGTTATATATATCAACAGGCGTGCCGATTTGCTGTATAACCCCATCTTTCATGACGACAATAGTGTCCGACATGGTAAGAGCTTCTTCTTGATCATGAGTTACATAAACAAAAGTGATACCCAGTGTCTGCTGAATTTTTTTCAACTCCAACTGCATATCCTTTCTAAGTTTTAAATCGAGAGCGCCCAAAGGTTCATCCAACAACAATACTTGAGGCTCGTTAACCAAAGCCCTCGCTATGGCGATACGCTGCTGTTGGCCGCCACTCAATGAATCGATATCCCTTTTTTCGTAGCCGGATAGATTAACTAAGCCTAATACCTGGCTTACTTTTTTTCTTATATACTTTTCGTCTTTCTTTTTAATCCTTAAGCCGAAAGCAATGTTCTCATAAACATTCATATGGGTAAATAAGGCATATCTTTGGAATACAGTGTTAACTTTTCTTTTATAGGGAGGAAGATTGTTAATCTTTTTTCCTTCAAAAAGAATATCTCCTGTATCGGGAGTTTCAAAACCTCCGATAATCCTCAAGGTAGTCGTTTTCCCACAGCCGCTGGGCCCGAGTAAAGTCAGGAATTCATTCCTGTTAAAATACAAGGTGATATCCTTTAAAACTTTTTGCCCGTCAAATTCCTTCGAAATATCAACCAATCTGATAATTTCCTCATGCATTTATCTTCCTCCATTATCAAATTAGAATTATTTTATGCAGCAATCTACATATAACAATGTATTTTTATCACATTGAAAATGCAAAGTCAATACA
>CAYXAT010000047.1:0-12775 GCA_964462065.1 uncultured Clostridiaceae bacterium
AAATTAGACAGGATATGTTATAGGTAGCATATTAAATTATGTTACCTTTATTATTATTTTAACAATTGTTTAACTATCGCTTAACAATCGTTCAACCATTGTAAGACAATTGTTTAATTAAGGAGATATGGGATTATGGGTAAATTGGCTGCTATTGATTTGGGCACTAACTCTATGAGGCTTCTTTTATGCGAAATTGAAAACGGTGTTTTTCTTAATAAAAGAAAAGAAATAATCACCACCAGAATAGGGAAAAATCTATCCCAATCCGGTTTCATGTCAAAAGAGGCAATGGAGTTGAATATAGAAGCACTGAAATGTTTCAAAAGATTCGCCGAGGATTACGAGGCGGAACAAATAATAGTTATAGCTACCAGCGCCGTGAGAGATGCAGCTAATAAAGATATATTCATTAATAAGGTAAAGAACGAAGTCGGGGTAAGTATAAAAGTTCTGAGCGGCATCGAAGAGGCTTATATCGGAATGCTTGGGGTAACTTATGACTTGTCTGCAGATGAAAGCATATTGATTGCAGATATCGGAGGTGGAAGTACAGAAATAGTTTTAAGTCGGAATAAAAAGATAGAATACTCTGTAAGCATTGATGCCGGAGCCGTAAGAATGACAGAAAGGTTCATAAAAAACAACCCTATAGAGGATAAAGATATAGAAAATCTAAGGATAGCTTTGGAGCATCTTTTCTCAGAAGCAATAAAGAAAATTAAGGATTTAAATATCGATAAAATAGTAGCCATAGGCGGCACCGCTACAACTATAGCCGCTATATTTCATGGAATGGAATTGTACAACCCTGGGGTAATACATAATACTGTTTTAGACCTGCCTTTCTTAGTTGAGATGTTTAAGGAACTAAAATCTATGGATATAAAGGAAAGATGTCATATAAAGGGATTGGAAAAGGATAGGGCTGATATTATTCCCGCAGGTGTTTTTATTTTGATGTTTCTACTGGAAGCGCTGAAAAAACAGCATTTTATCGTAAGCGATAACGATAATTTAGAAGGCGCCGCCATGAAATTTTCAGGTGTTTTTCCGAAAATCTTTGATTGACAGGTAGCTAATCCTATGTTAATATTATATATTGCATTGATGTTTAAAAAACTAAATAATACTATTTTATTTGTATAATAATAACTAATATAGGCAATATTAATATAAGTATGCAAATTTTTATTTTCGGATAAACAATTTAATAGGCTTAGCTTGTGGTTTTATATTGCATTTCAATATAAACGGCCATAAAGTTAATGATTCAATAAAAGCTTTTAATTAATACATAGGATGGGATTGATTCTAATAAACACTTAATTGTGAAATACAATTCGTATATAGGCTTCCTTGGCCAATACTCTGGAAGAAGCCTATTTTATTGTATAAGTAATCATTTTTTATAATAATGTCTTTTCCAATGTAAATATAAAAAAGCTTAATTTTATTTATATTAAGGAGTGAGTAACTTATGGTACATCCGGTCTCGTTTGGGAAAAGTGTAAGGATGAGCTACTCAAGCATTGACGAAGTAATGGATATGCCTGATCTGATTGAGGTTCAGAAGAATTCTTATAACTGGTTTTTAGAAGAAGGTTTGAAGGAGGTTTTTAATGATATATCCCCTATAACGGATTATAGCGGGAATCTTATATTAGAATTTGTGGATTACTCCTTGGACGGCAAACCTAAATACAATGTTGAAGAGTGTAAGGAGAGGGACGTTACATATTCCGCCCCTTTGAAAGTCAAAATCAGACTTGCTAATAAATCAAATAATGAAGTAAAAGAGCAGGAAGTTTTCATGGGAGACTTTCCTTTGATGACAGACCAAGGTACCTTCATTATCAACGGCGCGGAAAGAGTAATAGTCAGTCAGTTAGTCAGATCACCTGGCGTATATTATAGCGAATCAATAGACAAATCAGGTAAAAGGCTACATTCTGCAACGGTTATACCCAACAGGGGTGCCTGGTTGGAATATGAAATGGATTCTAATGACGTAATGTGGGTTAGGATAGATAGGACAAGAAAGGTGCCCATTACAGTTTTTCTAAAAGCCCTCGGTTATGGAACTGAACATTTGATAGAAAAGGTATTGGGCGAAGACGAAAGGCTTACGGCATCATTTTTAAAAGATACTACTAAAAGCGAGGAAGAAGGGCTAATAGAAGTATATAGGCGATTGAGACCGGGAGAGCCTCCTACAGTAGAAAGCGCTAGATCACTACTTGAAACATTATTCTTTGATGCCAAAAGATATGATTTGGCTAAAGTAGGCAGGTATAAATTTAATAAAAAGCTATCCTTGGCAACAAGGCTTAACGGACAAAAACTGCATGAAAATGTGACTGATCCGAGAACAGGTGAAATTTTAGCCGAAGCCGGAGAAAAATTGAACAGGGAAAAGGCTCTTGCAATACAAAACGCCGGCATAAATGAGGTAATTGTAAAAATTGAAGAGGATAAAACGGCAAAGGTTGTAGGCAATAATGTGGTTGATATATTTAAGTATTTGCCATTTGACGTATCTCATTTGAATATAAAGGAACCTGTCAATTTGACAGTATTAAAAGAAATATTAGATAAGTTTGATTCCGAGAATGAAATTATAGATGAAATAAAAGAAAGAATAAATGAGCTTATTCCAAAACATATAGCTAAAGATGATATAGTTGCTTCCGTATCTTATGCTCTTAATATTATTTACGGCATTGGTAATGTGGATGATATAGACCATTTGGGTAACAGAAGGCTTAGGTCGGTAGGCGAGCTTTTGCAAAACCAGTTCAGAATCGGTTTATCAAGAATGGAAAGAGTTGTAAGGGAAAGAATGACCATTCAGGATGTGGATTTGGTAACTCCCCAGCAGCTTATAAATATTAGACCTGTATCGGCTGCTATTAAAGAGTTTTTTGGCAGCAGCCAATTGTCTCAGTTTATGGACCAGACAAATCCCCTTGCGGAGCTTACGCATAAAAGGAGACTATCTGCTTTGGGACCCGGCGGGCTTTCCAGAGAAAGAGCCGGATTTGAAGTTAGAGACGTGCACCACTCCCACTATAGCAGAATGTGCCCTATAGAGACACCGGAAGGACCCAACATCGGTCTTATAGGCAGTTTGAGCACTTATGCCAAGATAAATGAATACGGTTTTATTGAGGCGCCTTACAGAGTTGTAAAAACCGATGAGAACGGCGAAAAGATTGTAACGGACGAAATAGTATACGTTACTGCAGATGTGGAAGATGAATATGTGGTTGCACAGGCCAATGAGCCTTTGGATGCGGAAGGGCATTTCATTGATAAAAAAGTTGCCGCACGTATCAGACATGAGATAATAGTAGTTCCGGTTTCGGAAGTTGAATATATGGACGTATCTCCAAAACAGGTAGTATCCGTAGCGACGGCTATGATACCATTTTTGGAAAACGATGATGCCAACCGTGCATTGATGGGTTCCAACATGCAACGGCAGGCGGTACCGCTGATAATGCCGGAATTTGCCATAGTAGGGACAGGTATGGAATATAAGGCTGCCTCTGATTCCGGTGTGGTGGTTAAAGCGGATAAAGGCGGTGTAGTGGAAAGAGTAAGTTCAAATGAGATAATTATTAGAAATGAAGAAAACTTAAGGGATAGATATCAATTATTAAAGTTTTCCAGATCAAATCAGGGAACTTGCATAAACCAAAGACCTTATGTAAAGAAAGGTGAAGAGGTTTTAAAAGGGCAAGTTATAGCTAACGGTCCCTCTACCGATTTGGGTGAAATTGCTTTGGGAAGAAATGTGCTTATCGGGTTTATGACATGGGAAGGATATAATTATGAGGATGCTATTTTAATAAGTGAGAAGTTGGTTAAAGAGGATGTATTCACATCTATTCATATAGAAGAATATGAAGCGGAAGCCAGAGATACGAAATTAGGGCCGGAAGAGATAACGAGAGATATCCCCAATGTAGGGGACGAGGCTTTAAAGGACTTAGATGACAGGGGCATAATAAGGATAGGGGCAGAGGTTAGAACCGGCGATATTTTAGTTGGAAAGGTAACTCCTAAAGGTGAAACGGAGCTTACGGCGGAGGAAAGACTTTTAAGGGCAATATTCGGGGAAAAAGCGAGAGAGGTCAGGGATACGTCTTTAAGGGTTCCACACGGCGAAGCCGGAATTGTAGTAGATGTAAAAGTTTTCACCAGAGAAAACGGTGACGAACTGCCGCCGGGTGTAAACCAACTTGTCAGGGTATATATCGCACAAAAAAGAAAAATTTCCGTCGGCGATAAAATGGCCGGAAGACACGGCAACAAAGGTGTAATTTCGAGGATTTTACCGGAGGAGGATATGCCATTCCTACCTAACGGCACACCCTTGGAAATAGTGCTTAATCCTTTGGGAGTACCCTCTCGTATGAATATCGGACAGGTACTTGAAGTACATCTGGGCTTAGCGGCAAAAGCATTGGGTTGGAAGATTTCAACGCCGGTATTCGACGGTGCCAACGAAAATGAAATTATGGATACTCTGGAGATGGCGAATAATGTAGTCCAAGTGAAAAAGCAGCTTAAAATGATAAAAGATGAATTGGTTTCTTCGGAAAACTATGAAGATTATATAATTGATATAGAGGAGAATAAGGAAATAATAGAAGAATATCTGGGAGATAGAATATTCACTATTGATAAAAGACTGGCTTCAATTAAGGAAAGAATAAAGGCAGCAGATTTTACTGATAAGCAAGGGGTTTTGGATTTAATCAACAGCTTCGGTGAAAATCCCTTAGACGATATAGTTTTGGACAGATCAGGAAAAGTAACTTTAAGAGATGGCAGAACGGGGGAGTTTTTTGATAATCCCATCACCGTAGGCTACATGTATATTCTGAAATTACTGCATTTGGTTGATGATAAAATTCACGCCAGATCCACCGGACCTTATTCTTTAGTAACACAGCAGCCTTTGGGCGGTAAAGCCCAATTTGGCGGTCAGCGTTTCGGTGAAATGGAAGTCTGGGCTCTTGAGGCTTATGGCGCGGCACACACACTGCAGGAGATTCTTACAGTTAAATCCGATGACGTAGTGGGCAGGGTGAAGACCTATGAGGCAATAGTTAAGGGTGAGAATATACCGGAACCCGGTGCGCCGGAAGCTTTTAAGGTTTTGATTAAGGAGCTTCAAAGCTTAGCATTAGATGTAAAGGTTTTCTCAGAACAAAAAGAGGAGATTACAATAAAAGAATCCGTAGAGGATAATTTAGATGATTTAAGCAATGAGATGGAAGTAAGAGAGGATATGGACTTATCTAACATCCCATACAAGAGCGTAAAGGAAGAAGAAAAAGAAAGTCTTTATGATGATTACAGCGACGAATCAGATGACTTTGAATTTGAACTGGATATAGATGATTTAATAATAAAGGATGAAGAAGACTTAGAAGTCAAAGAATTGGATGAAAAAGAAGAACCGGAAAACATTGAAGATGAGGAAGATTATTAAAGGAAGGGAGAGAAGAGCCCTTGTTGGAATTAAACAGCTTCGAATCATTAAAAATCGGATTGGCTTCTCCTGAAAAAATAAGGGAATGGTCAAAGGGTGAAGTAAAAAAACCGGAAACGATCAACTACAGGACTTTAAAACCTGAAAAAGAGGGACTTTTTTGTGAAAGAATATTCGGACCCACGAAGGACTGGGAATGTCATTGCGGCAAGTATAAGAGGATAAGATATAAAGGTATTATATGCGATAGGTGCGGAGTTGAAGTCACAAAGGCTAAGGTAAGAAGAGAAAGAATTGGGCATATTGAATTGGCGGCGCCCGTATCACATATATGGTACTTCAAAGGCATACCGAGCCGGATGGGACTATTGCTTGATATGTCCCCCAGGGCTTTGGAAAAAGTATTGTATTTTGCATCCTATATTGTAATTGATGCGGGAGAAACAGGACTTTCAGTCAAGCAGCTTTTAACTGAAAAAGAATACAGGGAAGCAACGGATAAATTCGGCCATAATAAATTCAGGGTAGGAATGGGAGCTGAAGCCGTTAAAGAGCTTTTAGAAGTAATTGATCTGGAAGCTTTGTCCAAAGAATTAAGAATTGATTTAAAAGAAAGCACCGGGCAAAAAAAGTTAAGGACTGTAAGAAGGCTTGAAGTAGTTGAGGCATTTAAAAAATCGGGAAATAAGCCGGAATGGATGATACTTGATGTTATACCCGTAATCCCTCCAGATTTAAGACCTATGGTGCAATTAGACGGCGGTAGGTTTGCCACCTCCGATTTAAATGATTTATATCGCAGGGTAATAAACAGAAATAACAGGCTGAAAAGGCTTTTAGATTTACAAGCTCCTGATATAATAGTGAGAAATGAAAAAAGAATGCTCCAGGAAGCAGTGGATGCACTCATAGATAACGGCAGGCGCGGACGTCCCGTTACAGGACCGGGAAACAGACCCCTAAAATCTTTATCCGACATGTTAAAGGGAAAGCAAGGCAGATTCAGGCAAAACCTTTTGGGAAAACGTGTGGATTATTCCGGTCGCTCCGTTATAGTTGTGGGGCCGGATTTGAAACTTTTTCAATGCGGTCTCCCTAAAGAGATGGCTTTGGAATTATTTAAACCTTTTGTAATGAAAAAACTGGTCAACGACGGACTCGCCCATAATATAAAAAGCGCGAAGAGAATGGTTGAGAGAGTGAGAACGGAAGTCTGGGACGTATTGGAAGAAGTTATAAAGGAACATCCGGTGCTGCTAAACCGTGCTCCTACACTTCACAGGTTGGGAATACAGGCTTTTGAACCGGTTTTGGTGGAAGGAAGGGCTTTGAAGCTGCATCCTCTTGTTTGTACTGCATATAATGCTGACTTTGATGGAGACCAGATGGCTGTCCACGTACCTTTATCTGTTGAGGCTCAGGCAGAAGCAAGATTTTTAATGCTTTCTTCCAATAATATATTGGCGCCTAAAGACGGCAGGCCGGTAGTAAGCCCGACACAGGATATGGTTATGGGTATTTACTACCTGACAATACATGTGCCGGGAGAAAAAGGAGAAGGAAGAATATTCTCCAATTTTAATGAAATGCTTATGGCATACCAATTGGACGAGATTGGACTTCATGCCATGGTCAAAGTCAGAATTGAAAAGGAATTTGAGGGGCATAAAAAATCAAGGATAATAGAGAATACAGTGGGCAGGTTTATATTCAATGACTCTGTCCCCCAAGATATAGGTTTTGTCGATAGGACCAAGGAAGAAAACCTTTTTACTTTGGAATATGATCCCCGGGAAAACGGCAAAAATATAAAACCTATTGATAAAAAGATGTTAGGTGAAATAGTTGATAAGTGCTATAGGAAGCATGGTTCGGCTAAGACATCCTTGGTATTGGATGAAATCAAAAAAATAGGTTTTAACTTTGCAACAAAAGGTGCAATAACTATCGGTGTTACGGATATTGCTATTCCGGAAGATAAGAAAAAGCTATTATCTGAATCAGATTCAAAAATAGACAATATTGAAAGATTATTCAGAAGAGGACTTATATCCGATAACGAACGATATGAGCAGGTTATAGAGACATGGCAGGAAGCTACTGAGAACATTACAAGCGCCCTGATGAAAGATTTGGATAGACTTAATCCGGTATATATGATGGCAAATTCCGGAGCAAGAGGCAGCGTAAATCAGATTAGACAGTTGGCTGGAATGAGAGGGCTTATGGCCAATACCTCAGGTATGATAATAGAGATACCTATAAGGGCAAACTTCAGAGAGGGATTAAACGTACTTGAGTTCTTCATATCCACTCACGGTGCCAGAAAAGGTCTTGCCGATACGGCTTTGAGAACTGCGGACTCCGGTTATTTAACCAGACGTCTTGTAGATGTTAGCCAGGATGTAATAGTGAGAGAAGACGATTGCGGTACGGAAGAAGGACTTTGGGTTTCTGAAATCAGAGACGGCGATGAAATAATAGAGAAGTTGGAAGACAGATTAGTTGGGAGATTCCCTATAAATGATGTATTACACCCTAAAACCGGCGAAGTCATAGCTAAAAAAGAAGCATTGATAACAGATGAAATAGCAAAAGAAATAGTTGAAGCAAAAATAAAAAGCGTATATATACGTTCCGTATTGAATTGTCGTTCCAGATACGGCGTATGTGCGAAGTGCTATGGGGTAAACTTAGCCATAGGAGATATGGTCAGTATAGGAGAAGCAGTGGGCATAATAGCCGCTCAGTCTATAGGTGAGCCGGGAACACAGCTTACTATGAGAACATTCCATACCGGTGGCGCTTATGTTGAAGGTGATGATATTACCCAGGGTCTCCCCAGGGTAGAGGAACTTTTTGAGGCAAGGAAACCAAAAGGGCTGGCTATCATATCCGAAATATCGGGTGTCGTAAAGATAAACGATACAAATAAAAAGAAAAAAGAAGTAATCGTGATAGATGAGGACGGAGAAAGTAGAAGCTACGGCATACCTTACGGTTCAAGGGTAAAGGTTTACGAGGGAGACCTTATAGAAGCCGGAGATGAAATAACCGAGGGCTCCGTAAATCCTCATGATATATTGAAGATTAAAGGTGTAGTAGGAGTTCAAACCTATTTGCTTCAGGAGGTACAAAGGGTTTATAGATTGCAGGGAGTTGATATCGCCGATAAGCATATAGAAGTTATTGTCAGGCAGATGTTGAGAAGAGTTAAGATTGATGACGCGGGCGATACTGATTTACTTCCCGGCGGATTGTTTGATATTTTTAAATATGAAGAGGAGAACAATGCCATTGCCGAAGCTGGCGGTAAAAAAGCATCGGGTAAAAGAGTGCTGCTAGGTATAACTAAAGCTTCGTTGGCAACTGATTCATTCTTGTCTGCTGCATCCTTCCAGGAAACCACAAGGGTTTTGACTGAGGCATCAATAAAGGGCAAGGAGGATCCGCTGGTAGGACTCAAAGAAAATGTCATCATAGGCAAGCTTATACCGGCCGGTACCGGAATGAAAAGATATAAAGATGTAGGCATAAAGCCTTCGGATGAGTATATAATTACAAATCGGGAAGACGAAGTAAGAACTGAATCAAAAGAGCAAAGTGATGTGTTTGGAATCAATTGATAAAAAACAATTAATAGAAGAATCTTAGCATTGACATTAAAATGATATAAGTGATAAAATAATCAGGTGTGTTAAACCGGTATTCTTTTAACTTAGGGAGGTATTATATGGATGGATTAAAAACCTCAAAAAAAAGGATAATAGGGTTAAAACAAACAATCAAGGCAATTAAGGAAGATAGAGTCTCCAAGGTATATGTGGCAAAGGATGCGGATGACCATATTATAAACAATGTTATTAAAGAAAGTAACGGTAAAGATATAGAACTTATATACGTGGATACCATGAAGGAACTTGGAGAGGCATGTGGTATTGAGGTCAAAGCCTCAACGGCATCTTTGCTGAAAGATTGAAACATACCCCTATATAGGGGTATGTTCAAATAAATATGTAAAAGGAGGTGTAATGTATGCCAACCATTAATCAGCTGATTAGAAAAGGCAGGCAAGAGGTAACTTATAAATCCGATTCACCGGCGTTGATGGAATGCCCTCAAAGAAGGGGAGTATGTACTGTTGTTAAGACAACAACGCCTAAGAAGCCTAATTCCGCTCTCAGAAAGATTGCCAGAGTTAGACTGACAAACGGAATAGAAGTATCAGGTTATATTCCTGGAATAGGTCACAACTTGCAGGAGCACTCTGTTGTTCTGATAAGAGGAGGCAGGGTAAAGGACTTACCCGGTGTAAGGTATCATATTATAAGAGGAACCTTGGATACTGCCGGAGTAACTGACAGAAAGCAAGGCAGGTCTAAATACGGAGCAAAAAGACCAAAGAAATAATAAGTGCGAAATAATATCACGATTCTTCGTGTAAAATATATTTTGCGCACTACGGCAGCATGTTTGCCGAGTACCGATGAAATATTTTTTTGTTAGGAGGGAAGAAAAGTGCCAAGAAAAGGATTTATACCAAAAAGAGACGTTTTGCCGGATCCGTTATATAACGATAAAATTGTTACAAAACTTATCAACCATATAATGCTTGACGGTAAAAAAGGTGTTTCACAACAGATAGTATACGGGGCATTTGAAATTATCAGAGGCAAAACCGGAAAAGAACCTTTAGATGTTTTTGAAACGGCTATGAATAATGTTATGCCGGTATTGGAAGTTAAAGCGAGACGTATCGGTGGAGCCACATACCAAGTGCCTATCGAGGTTAGACCTGACAGGCGCCAAGCCTTGGGTTTGAGATGGATTGTTGATTACTCAAGAAAAAGGGGCGAAAGAACCATGAGAGAAAGATTGGCGGGAGAAATAATGGATGCCGCCAATAACACAGGATCAAGTATTAAAAAGAGAGAAGATACCCACAAAATGGCCGAGGCCAACAAGGCTTTTGCACATTACAGGTGGTAAGATTAAATTTAAATCAGATTATGTTTAGGATTGAATAAAAAGCAATGAAAGATAAAAAACTTATAAAGAACAGTTTATTTACATCAAGCAGTTGTTATTCTTGCTATAGGGAGGGGGATTACAGTGCCTAGGCAGTTTCCGCTAGAGAATATCAGAAATATCGGAATAATGGCTCACATAGATGCCGGGAAAACCACTACAACGGAAAGAATCCTGTATTATACAGGCAGAACACATAAAGTTGGGGAAACTCATGAGGGTTCGGCAACTATGGACTGGATGGAACAGGAACAAGAAAGAGGCATAACCATTACTTCCGCTGCTACCACTACAAAATGGAGAAATCACAGCATTAACATTATAGATACGCCGGGGCACGTGGACTTTACCGTAGAAGTAGAAAGGTCTCTTAGGGTGCTGGACGGAGCAGTAGCGGTTTTCTGCGCCAAGGGCGGTGTGGAGCCCCAATCGGAAACCGTTTGGCGTCAAGCCGATAAATATCACGTCCCGCGAATAGCCTATGTGAACAAAATGGATATTATGGGAGCCGATTTTCTAAAAACTGTAGATATGTTGAAAGACAGACTTAAAACAAATGCAGTCCCCATACAATTGCCCATAGGCAAAGAAGACAGTTTTATCGGTATTATTGATCTTATTAAGATGAAGGCTGAAA
Organism: uncultured Clostridiaceae bacterium; assembly: GCA_964462065.1. Lineage (GTDB taxonomy): Bacteria > Bacillota > Clostridia > Lutisporales > Lutisporaceae > JAAYKT01. Next base: position 11,172 of record CAYXAT010000047.1, read on the forward strand.
TTTATAAAGACGATATGGGACAAGAGATTGAAGAAGTCGAAATACCGGAAGACTTACGAGACCTAGCTTTAAGTCATAGAGACAAAATGATAGAATCTGCATCTGAGCAAGATGAAGAACTTATGATGAAGTATCTTGAAAACGAAGAAATAGAAGAAGAATTGATAAAAAGGGCCTTAAGAAAAGGTACCATAGAAAGTCAACTTACACCGGTTCTATGCGGTTCATCCTATAAGAATAAAGGTGTGCAGTTGGTTTTGGATGCTGTAGTTGATTTCATGCCATCACCCCTTGATATTCCACCCGTTGAGGGAATATCTGTTGACGGAAGTGAAAAATTAGTAAGGCATGCATCCGATGAAGAACCTTTTTCCGCTTTGGCATTTAAGATTATGGTAGACTCCTATGTGGGTAAATTGGCATTCTTCAGGGTATATTCGGGTAAGGCTCAAGCAGGGTCTTATATATATAATTCTACAAAAGGCAAAAGGGAGAGACTTGGGAGAGTGCTGTTAATGCACGCAAACCACAGAGAGGAAATTTCTGAAGTCAGTACCGGTGATATTGCGGCTGTTGTAGGATTAAAAGACACAACTACCGGTGATACTTTATGTTCCGAAGATAACCAGATAATACTTGAATCCATGCAATTTCCGGAGCCGGTAATTTCAGTAGCAATCGAGCCGAAGACAAAAGCCGGCCAGGATAAAATGAGCATTGCCTTATCAAAGCTTTCGGAAGAAGATCCAACATTCAGGACCTATACAAATGAAGAAACGGGACAGACGATTATTGCGGGAATGGGAGAGCTTCATTTGGAGATAATCGTTAATAGAATGTTGAGAGAATACAGAGTTGATGCTAATGTAGGAAAACCTCAGGTTGCCTATAAAGAAACTATAAAGAGCAAGGTTAAATCTGAAGGTAGGTTTATCAGACAGTCCGGAGGCAAGGGGCAATACGGCCATGTATGGCTTGAAGTTGAGCCCAAGGAAGCCGGCGCAGGCTTTGAATTTGTGAACAAAATTGTAGGGGGAGTAATACCCAAAGAATTCATACCTTCAGTTCAGGCGGGAGTGGAAGAAGCGCTGCAAAACGGTGTGTTAGGCGGATATAACGTAATCGATGTAAAGGTAACACTTTACGACGGTTCTTATCATGAAGTTGACTCATCGGAGATGGCTTTTAAAATAGCAGCGTCAATGGCTTTTAAGGACGCCATGAAAAAGGCGAACCCGGTACTTTTGGAACCGGTCATGAAAGTAGAAGCAACTATTCCTGAGGAATATTTAGGCGATGTAATGGGGGATATTAATTCCAGGAGAGGCAAAATAGAAGGTATGGAAGTCAGAGCCGGTGCTCAAATAGTCAAAGGGTTTGTACCCTTGGCTGAAATGTTTGGTTATGCTACGGATTTAAGATCAAAAACCCAAGGAAGAGGAACATATACAATGGAAATGAATCATTTCGAAGAAGTTCCTAAAGGTATCACAGACAAAATATTATCCAGATAAATGAAATTTAATAAATAAAATAAAAGATGGATTATGAGGAGGATGCAAAATGGCAAAAGCTAAATATGAAAGAACGAAACCCCATGTAAA
>CAYXAT010000048.1:0-11880 GCA_964462065.1 uncultured Clostridiaceae bacterium
TCAGCTATTCTCAACCCCAAACCGGTAAGTGTTACAACTCCTACTATCATACCTGCTGCTGCGCAAGCACAGGCTACGCCTATTGCACCTTTGGCCCCGGCTTCAAGTGCAGCGAGGAAGTCTTTCCACGTAAAAGAACCATCCCTTTTTATCACCGCTACTGCAACCGCAATCACAAGGCTTGCTATAATTGCTTTAAAAGCGGCCAAGGTTGGGGTATTTCCTGCTATCAAATAGTAAATGATAACAACAAGCGGTATCAGTAGATAGCCCTTCTTTATCATCAATCTGCCTACCTTTGGAAGTTGTTCTCTGGGAAGTCCCTTAAGCCCAAGCTTTGAAGCTTCCAGGTGAACCATTGTACCTACTGCAAAGTAATAAAGAATGGCCGGTATAGCAGCCGCAATTATTATGTGAACATATGGTATGCTTGTAAACTCTGCCATTATGAATGCCGCGGCACCCATTACAGGCGGCATGATCTGACCACCGGTAGATGCGGCTGCCTCTACAGCTCCCGCGAAATATGGCTTATATCCGGTCTTTTTCATAAGCGGTATTGTGAAAGCACCGGTTGTTACAGTATTTGCTACAGAGCTTCCTGAGATGGAGCCCATGAAACCGCTGGCAACAACTGCTGTCATGGCAGGCCCGCTCTTTAGATGGCCCGTAAGTCCAAATGCCAGGTCGATAAAGAATCTACCCACTCCTGTTTTATCCAGTATCGACCCAAATAAAATGAACATAAATACAAATGTTGCGGAAACTCCCAGCGGAATTCCCATTATTCCCTCAAGACTCATGTACATATGCGCTATTATTCTGTGATATGAAAAACCTCTGTGTGCAAGAAGTCCGGGCATATTAGGTCCAAAAGCCGCATATGCAAGGAACAGAATTGCAACTATGGGAAGCTCCGGTCCAACTACCCTCCGGGTGACTTCCAGAGTCAGCAGTATAGCCAGCCCCCCTAAAACCAGATCCAAAGTCTCCGCTTTTCCGCCCTTCAACATTACTGTTTCCGTGAATATGAATATATAACCAAATACAATTAAGACTAATCCCACAAGTAAATAGTCCAGTATCGAAGGTTTCTTTTTATCTGATTTTGCTGTCGCCGGAAATAACATAATCCCCAGAACAAAGGCAAACATAATATGCAGTGATCTTTGTTTGAAAGACAGTAAAGTCCCAAACCCGGCAGTGTATAAATGAAATACCGACATTGCAATAGCCAGAACACTTACTATCATGCCCACCGGACCGCCCAATTGTCTCAGCTTGGAAGTATCTTTATCATACTCTAACATCAGCTGATCAACATCGAGACCTTCTTTGTCCACTAGGGTTTCTTTTTCATCATTGACTTTTAAGTCTTTATCTGTCATCTAAAACCCCCCTTAGTGATAAATTCAATGTAAGACATTCTTTTAGTCTCAAATCTTAAGCCTTCTTCAGGTTCTGCAAAATCTAAAAAAGCAAACTCGTTTCCCTCGATTATTATCGTGTGATTGGCTCTTACTTTACCAACTCTGTATATCAAATCGCTCATTTCAAGATTAATATCGTGGAGTCTGAATCCATCCTCCACTATATCGAACTCATATGGCGACGTAGAGGGAAGCCCTGCACCAAACGACTGGAATATGGTTTCTTTCAGGATTATCTTACCCCCTCTGATCTCATATACCTCCCATACAGGTGTAAGCTCTACTGAGTGTGTATACTTAACTGTAAATCCGGAGCCTTCTCCGAGCCTCCATAACTTAACGTACTCTCCTGTCCTCATATCGGACACTACTAAAGTATCCACTTTATATGTATTAGAAAAAATAAATGCTATGACTGCAATTACAGTAATAATTTTAAAGAATAGTGGAAAGGTACCGGAGCCGCCGATACCTTTCCCAAAGATTCTATTGTGCACTTTTTACTTTATTCCCTTTTCATCATAGTATTTTTTTGCACCCGGGTGTATATCTATAGGCATTCCAAGAAGTGCAGTTTCTAACTGAATATCATTTCCTTTTGCGTGAGTATCAATGATGACCTGCCTTTGTTCGTAGATGCTCTTGGTCATATCATAAACCAAATCTTCGCTCAAGTCCTCAGGTACAATAAGCATTGCCATTACTGCTGCTGCAATAACATCATTATCCTGTCCTCTGTAACTTTTTGCGGGTATTACTACCTCAGCATAGAACGGATATTTTTTATTCAGAGCAGCGATTTTTTCAGAGTCAATCTCAACTACTACTATATCAGCTGTCTGTGTAACTTCTGTTACCGCTGATGTTGGAACTGCGCCTGTTACAAATGCAGCATCTACTTGTTTGTTCTTCAACTGATCTGCTGACTCGTTGAATGACAAATAATCTGCTTTTGCAAGATCATCGTAGGTAAGACCGTACTCACCAAGCATTTGCCTTGCATTTACTTCTGTACCTGAACCGGGTGCCCCAACTGCAACTTTTTTACCTTTAAGGTCTGCTATGTTTTTGATTCCTGATTCTTTTGTTGCTATCACTTGAGTAACTTCAGGATATAACATCGCCATTCCTCTGATGTTTTTCACCTTATCCTTACCCTCAAAGCTTTCCGTTCCTGTCCATGCATAATAGGTGACGTCGTTCTGAACAAATCCCACTTCTGCTTCACCGTCTGAAACAAGGTTTACATTCTCAACAGATGCGCCTGTCGATTGAGCATTGGCTGTAACTCCCGTGATATTCTCGTTAAATATCTTGGCCATTGCACCTCCAAGCGGGTAGTATGTACCACCAGTTCCTCCGGTTGCGATTGAAATGAATACGTCTTTAGCCGGTGGTGCCTCAGCCTCGCCGCTCGTCTCTTCAGCCGGTGGGGTCTCCGTGGGCTTAGGTGCACAACCAATTAACAATGATGTCATAAGTACGAAGATCATTATTAATGCCAGAAACTTTTTGTTCATCTTAATCCCCCTTTTTATTTTAGACATGCTTTGAACTAATCCTTTACAGATTGTCCATATCATGTCTTTATTATAACTCAATGAGTCGGTAACTTCCACAAAAATTTTAGAATAGTTCAAATATTCGATACTTTATGTGATATTTTAATCTTCCGGGGTGCCAAAAAAATTCCCGTCCCTTTATATATAAGGGACGGTTTTGTTACTGTGTTGTCGTTTACTATTTCCTACTACTTTGCTATAGCAGTCAGGTTCATAGGGCTTAGCTCTTCTATTCCCCTTATTTTCAGCCTGGAGGCTGCTTTTTCGTAAATTCCGATATTTCCCGAGGTATAGATTCTTATGCTGCCATTTCCTGCCCTTTCCAAAGAGCCGGTTCCATTTAGAAAGGCTCTCATTTCTTTTGCCTGTTGGAATCCCGGATTTATATAGTTGAGAGATGGATCTATATCTAAAAACACGTCTTCAACTATCGGATAATGCGTACATGCCAGTATAAGATTGTATATCTCACCCATGCCTTTTATGCTGTCCAGGTGCCGCTTGACTGTATTATAAGTATTGTCGCTGTCAAAATCCCCGTTATCTATGAGGGTCGCAAGGGTTTTGCTGCTTTCATTAAAAACTTCTATATCAGGATTTCTGTCCCTCAGAAGTCTTTCATATGCGCCCGTCCTAATAGTGAACTCAGTTGCAAATACAGCCACTTTCTTTACACCCATTCTATAAATATGGGAAACAGTTGATGTGACAATGTCAATTACAGGTAGATTAACCTTCCCTTTAAAAAGATGGCTTATGGTCGAAATTGTGTTGCAGGCTATTGCTACCATCTTGACATCCCTTTTTTCCAGGAATTCAAACATTGCCATTGAAAGGTCGGAAATCTCTTCTTCTGTCCTATTACCATATGGAACATTCTTACTGTCACCGATGTAAACTATGTCTTCGTTTGGCATAAGCTTCTGTATCGAAGTAGCGACAGTTAGACCTCCAATGCCGGAATCTAATACTCCTATAGGCCTTTTCACAAAAAATCACCCCTATACACCACGTCTCATTTTCTTAAAAATCTTTATGTATTACAACGCTGAAAATGAAATCATTCCGGGGAACACAAAGCGCTTTATCTTTCTTTATTGTCTTTTATTCTTAAAAAATTCTTTCAATATAAGGCTGCATTTATCTTTCAAAATACCTTTTTCAATTTCACATTTATGATGAAACCAATAGTCTTCAAACACATTTATTATAGATCCGGCTGCACCGGCTTTAGGATCCATAGCCCCTATATAAAGCTTTTTGATTCTTGAAAGCAATATTGCCCCGCTGCACATCAAGCAAGGCTCCAAAGTTACATACATTTCACAATCTATAAGTCTCCAAGAATCCAGAGCTTCGCATGCTTTTTTAATTGCTAAAAGCTCCGCATGAGCAGTCGCATCATTTGTAGTTTCTCTTAAATTATGCGCTTTGGAGATTACCGTCCCGTTCTTTACTATAATTGCTCCTACCGGTACTTCATCTAACATTTCAGCTCTTTTTGCTTCTTCCAAAGCTATCTCCATAAATTTCTCATGCATAGAAACAAACCTCATTAAAATAGGAACTCTTTATTTATACTTTTATCGTCTTGGCACTTGTAAAATTATGTTATAATTTAATTATATAGAATAATCTTCCCTATATCAATACATTAAAGGGCAAAATATGTGAAAATATGTGAAAGAGGCAGGTTTACCCTGCCTCTTTCACTGTAAAACAAGTCTATTCCTCATCATCTCTGTAAACGGAAAGACGTTTTTTTACTTGTTCAAGCTCACCTTTTAAATATTCTTCCTGTTTTTTTAAAAACTCCTTCTCATCGACTGCCGGTTCAAATGTTTCAGGATATGCCGGATATCCAAATTGGGACCTGAAAGGCGCTCCGTAATACATTCTTCTATAACCTCTGCCGCGTCCAAAACCGAATCCGCAGCCTACAGGATTTGCATATCCGGGCGTCCCGTAACCGGTACAATAACCTGCACCTCTCCCGGTGGCTCTTCCCATCCCTCTCGGGCCTGTTCTATCTCCTCTTGGCATAACTTGCACCTCCTCTCAAGCTTTGTAATAACCTTCTCGTTATCAGGTGTTCTTACAAAACTCAATTTATCCATCAAGTCCTATTGTTGGTTTTGTTACGCATCATTCAAATACAGCATCGTTAAGAAAACAAAATCAATCAATAGTTATTAACATATGTTCATAACTATAATACTATCATTATGGTCATATGTCAATAACTAATTATAAGTTTTTTCTTATTTTCCTAATTTTAAAACTGTTTGAACTATCTTCAAGCATGTATAAACTTACTGGTTGAGCGTATATTATATATATCTGGAGTAACCTCAGTAATTTTGACTTAAACCTGTTTTTTTGATTAGTTTGAAATTAAAGGATTTCCGTTTATTTTAAAGAATAATACAATAGTTTACCTTTTTTATTATCAACCAATAGTATTGAAAGTTGGTGTTATCATTGGATTTACATGGATATGAAATATTAACAATCACCATAGCAGGCAAAGAAAAAGAATGGCGTTTATCCAAAATAGACGGCAAATTAGTAAAATATTTTGATGAGAACGGAAACTATACTCAAATGCCCTACGAAAGTTTTAAAAATCTCTTGGAAGAAGGGCATGTGAAAATGTCATCCCGTTCTAATCTTACTTAAGTTTTATATATTTCCACTTATTTGTTCTGAACCTAATATAAATAAAAGCCCATCTGATTAATTGATCAATAAACACGGCTGCCCATGCACCGGTAAGCCCATACCCAAAAACATTTACTAATATATAGGCGATTACAACCCTTATTAGTACCAGGCCTATAAATGTTGAAACCAACGGCCAAAATGTATCTCCCGCACCTCTTAGAGCGCCTGCCAAAATCAATTGTGATGATTGGAACGGCTGTACCAAAGCTATTATCTTTAATACAGAGGATGAATTTTTTATTATAACAGGGTCCTTTGTATAAAAACCGACAATTTGTGAACCGAAAAAGAAAAATATTATAGCCATAATAGTAGAAATCATAGAGCCGATACTCCGAGTGGCTTTTGCATATTCCTCCGCTTTTTCCGTATCCTTTGCACCCAATTCCCTACCGACCAACGTTGCTGCGGCAATACCGAAGGCTTGACCCGGCTGAAAAGAAAGGGATAGTATACTCAGAGCTATATTATGTGCGGCATAAATAACAGTTCCCAGACCCGCAACGATTTTAAAAAACATTATAACTCCTATCCTTAGAATAACTTGCTCTAATGAAGCGGGTACCCCTATTTTTATTAAATTTCTCATGATATTTTTATCATATTTAAACTTTTCTTTTATATTAAATCTTACATCCTTTTCTCCCTTTAATACATAGCCTAAAAGCAGTAAAGACGCAATCAAGTTAGACAGAGCAGTTGATAATCCCGCCCCCGCAACTCCCATTTCCGGGAAACCAAGCAATCCGTATATCAATATTGCATTGCCTATAACATTTAAAAAGTTGCAGAAAAGATTTATTCTCATGGGGATTTTAGTTTCGCCAATTCCGCGCAAAGCTGCTGATATGGACATATTTAAGGATTGAAACAAGAAACCCGACATTACAATTTTAAAATATATTCTGCCAGCTTCCAATGCATCGGCTTGTGCGCCGAGAAATACCATTATGAAATCTGTGAACTGAAGTCCCAATATAAATAAAGGTATTGCAAGCAATAACATGCTGAATAACATGACATGTCTTAAGACATTTTCTATTCTGTGATTTTGTTTTGCACCGTGATATCGGGAAATCATTGCGGTGGCGCCAATGTTCAATGCCTGTACCAAGGATAAACCCATAAACAAAGGTTGATTTGTGATTCCTACCGCTGCGACAGAAGCGGCCGCCAACGCTGTATTGCTAATCCTGCCGAGCATCATCATATCAACCATACCGAATAAAGAGCTTAATAAAAGCTCTACAAGTACAGGCCATGATATTTTGATAACATCCGCCTTAATTTTATTCTTATTTTCAACTGTATTCGTTGCTTCGTTCATTTCTACCACCCTTAGCTCAATTGTAATCCCAAAATTTATTATAACACACGAAAATCCTTCACTACCCTACACTACATTCTTTCAATTTCTTTTAGCAGCTCGTCTAACAGGGCCTCTTCTTTAACTTTTTTTATGATTTCACCCTTTTTGAAAATCAGGCCTTCCCCTTTGCCGCCCGCGATACCAATATCGGCTTCTTTGGCTTCACCGGGACCGTTCACTATGCATCCCATAACGGCGACTTTTATATCTTTATCACAATCCGCTAATTTCTTTTCAGCTTCTTCGGCAATTCTAATAAGGTTTATTTGCGTTCTTCCACAGGTAGGACACGATATTAGATTAACCCCTCCCTTTATTAGCCCAAGGGACTTTAGTATTTCCCGTCCCACCTTTACTTCGTCTGTTACGTCTCCTGTAAGGGAAACTCTTATCGTATCCCCAATTCCTTCTGCCAAAAGGGTACCGATGCCTACACATGATTTCACCGTTCCGCTAAATAGGGTTCCCGCTTCCGTAACCCCCAAATGCAGTGGATAGTCCAGAGTATCGGATATAAGTCTATAACTTTGTATTGTTTCTGAAACATCAGAGGATTTTATGGAAATAACAATATCATGAAAATCAAGGTTTTCTAGAATATTGACATGCCGAATAGCGCTTTCCACCAATGCCTCGGGGCAAGCCCTACCGTATTTTTTTAAAATATCCCTTTCCAGTGAACCGGAATTAACACCGATTCTTATGGGAATGTTTTTTTCTTTTGCCGCTTCTACAACAAGCTTGATTTTTTCTTTGCTTCCGATATTACCCGGGTTTATCCTGAGCCCGTGAACACCGTTTTCTATCGCTTTCAGTGCCAGCCTATAATCAAAATGAATATCGGCAACAAGCGGTATGTGAATACGCTTTATTATATCCTTCAAAGCGTCTGCCGCAGACATGTCCGGGACAGCGCACCTGGTTATATCACATTTTACTTCTTCAAGTAAATTAATCTGCCTCACCGTGGCTTCTATATCCCTTGTATCTGTATTTGTCATGGATTGAACAGTTATTTTGGAGTCTCCGCCTATGTAAATATCCCCGATTTTAATTTTTCTCGTATTTCTTCTGTTCACGCTGTTCATCTCCGTTTAAATTTTTTTAAACAATAGCCTTAAGCTCTTAATCTTAATTAACGTTTATATCCATAGATTTAAAGACTTTTACTATATTATAACCTATTTTAACTAGGAGAGGCCACTTTCAGATTCTTAGACTAACAAAAACTTGTCACCATAATTTTGTCTTTTCATACTATAAAATTAGCAGTGAGAAAAGAGGTTTTTAAATGATTGAATATTTATCACAGTTCAATATTGTTTGGCTCGGGATATTTGCTACCATAGGAACGGGCTTGGCTACCGGGATTGGAGCATTGCCCATTTTTTTCACTAAAAATATTACGCGAAGGTTATTAGATGCATTATTGGGCGCTGCCGCCGGAATAATGCTGGCAGCTACATCATTTAGTTTAATTGTCCCTGCTATTGAGAAAGGCGGTGGCGGTGTAAAAGGTGCCACTATCACATTAATTGGAATTCTATGCGGAGGATTCTTCATAGACTTTGTAGATAAATTCTTCCCTGATACCAACTTGCTTTCTAATGCTGTAAACAATAAAAAGATTAAAGAAAACGGCTACAACAGAGATTTGTTGGGTCGCTTTAACATGAGCCCGGATATGCGTAAAATCTGGCTATTTATTATTGCTATTACAGTGCACAATTTCCCCGAGGGTTTGGCAGTTGGGGTAGGTTTCGGTGATGGTGATATTGCAAACGGTTTAAGCCTTGCTATAGCAATAGGCCTCCAAAATCTTCCTGAGGGTTTAGCAGTGGCTTTGCCCCTTTTAAGGCAAAACTATTCAAAGACAAAAGCCTTTTTAATAGCATTATTTACCGGGTTAGTGGAGCCTATCGGGGGATTAATAGGAGTAGGACTTGTACAAATAGCAAGACCCATACTCCCTTTTGCCTTGGCCTTTGCTGCAGGTGCAATGCTATTTGTAATCAGTCACGAAATAATCCCCGAAAGTCAAAACAACGGAGGCAATTCCAAATTAGCTGCCCACGCCCTTCTTATAGGATTTGTAATTATGATGTTTTTGGATAATACATTAGGATAAAATGAAAGAGTGGAGAAGTAGAAGATATCCAGACATACCAAATCATCTCATAATATTCCCGGTCTGCGTAGTATTTGTTGTAATTTTACGAAAAAAGCACGAGCGTTGTCCTTTCGGATTTCGCTCGTAACTTTCATAGGAAACTATAATATATTTGTGTTTTCAGTACTTCAATACAGCTCTTAAATTGGAAATTCTTCGTTGATGCTATCGCTAATATAATCTGTTTTAGAGTTGCTTTTATTCCATCATACTTTGAAAGCGATTAAGCATTGCTGCTGTTTCAGCCCTTGTAGCGCCACCTTGAGGATCAAGAAACTCACCGGGCTTTCCGGTGATAATTTTCTCAATGAAAGCCCATTGCATGGCGGGAATTGCATATTTGCTAATATTAGACGCATCGTTATAGCTAAGAATATCAGCCTCTTCACCGGATATGATATCCATCCCTTTATACTTTGCATAGCGCCAAAGAATTGTCACCAACTGCTCTCTTGTAATGTCATCATTTGGTCCAAAGTGCTCCTCGCTGTAGCCGAAGATTATTTCGTTCTTTGCAGCCCAACCGACTGCCAACTCGTAGTATGACCCTTGCACGACGTCCGCAAAGTTCGAATATATCGCATCCTCTGCCCCCGGTGTCCCTTCAAGTCTCCAAAGAATCGTTACAATCATAGCGCGAGTCAACTTGCTGCCCGGGCTGAACCTATCGGTTGCAGTTCCGTTCATCAGACCATTTGCATATGCCAACATGACATCATCATAATACCATGCATCTGAAAGTACATCTATAAAAGGATTGATAGCAGGCGTATTACTCAACGGAATCTCATCCTCATCAATTTCTACCACTTCATCTACTTGTGTGGTGGAACCAGATCCGCTGCTGCCATTATTGCCGCTGCTATCGCTACTGCTGCTACTGCTTTTGCTACTGTTGCTGCCGCTGCTACTGCCGCTACCGCTGCTACCAGTACTGCCGCTGCCGCTGCTCGTCAGACGAGGAATGCTTTCTGTTTTGTTTTCCCCACATAATGTGCATGTATAAGTTCTTACTCCTTCAATGCTATACGTCGGTTCGGTAGTAATTACACCTGAATCCCAACTATGCCCCAACGCCTCGATTGTTCTTGTTTCAATATGATCAGCATTATTAGCACAAACTCTGCTTTCGACTCCAACCGCCTTACAAGTTGCCGCTGTTTTCACAAACCACTCGCCCCAGTCATGGCCGATAGCATCTGTGTAATTATCAACATAAACATGCCCGCACACACTGCAGGTGTAGGTTATATAGCCCCGCGCCTCACATGTCGGTTCTGTCACCTTACTAATATAACTGTGCGTGCTTCCTGATGTTTGAATCTCGACCTTGCCATATGTAATTTCGTGGGACAAATTTTGTACTTGATGCCCGCTATCCACATAGCATAGGTCATAAACGTTCAGGTTAACGGTGGTTTCTCCGCTTATCCCATTGTCAAGAACTTCGAATAAAATTTCAGCGATTGTACCGTTATTGTCCCAATTGTCACTTTTCGCAGATGTGAGTATTATGATTGGTTCTTTGGTTGTCAAATCAACGGCATTCAAATTGCAAATTATAGTTGCACCCCAATCCTTTTCCAGATCAGCACTGACTGGTTTGAGTTTTGATGAGTTGTATCCTATGTGAAAGGTAAAAGTTGACAAACCGGTGTTTTCGCTAATCCTAATGGGCAAGGTAACATATTCACCTTCCTTACCAACAGTCGATCCAATCTCAATTTTTACAGGTGTTTCGCCTTCTGTGCTCTTCAAAACTGCTAATCCCATGATTTGCATAGCTGCTGAGGCTGCCGGGGGATCTTTCAAGCGCGCAGCAATCAATAGAATCTCTGTTGCATCTGCAGAAGTAACCTTTCCATCACCGTTTACATCCGCCGCCAATAGCTGCAAATCAGTAAATTCCTTCATTTGGGCAACATACAAAAGGATCTCTGTTGCATCGGCAGAAGTGATTACTCCATCATTATTAATATCACCAATTTTATAGGCAAGAACTTTTAATTTACCATCTGATTTAGTTAATGGGACGCCATGTTGATCGCTACCGTATAGAGTGTTCAGTTCTTGTACATCAATTTTCAACGGATACTCACCGTAAATAGCATCCTCTTTTATCTTGAACCTAATAACAGCCAGCTCACCATCGCCAGTCATCAGCGAGGTTGATGGTCCCCCAAAAAACACCTCATTGCTTGAATACTCTAGATTGTATGTTAATGGATCCCTCCATACACTTCCATTTGATAGACCAATAGGTGTGAGTATACTTGGATCATATTCGATAACCATTTGTACTGTTACTATGCCGGGGTTTTGCTCTATGTGAATGGGAACCTCTATTATGCGCCCTCTTGAACTCTCAATAGTTGGAATGGAGATTATTGTGCCTTCTGCAATTTCAGTCCATTTTGCTTTAAGCGTAAGGTTTTCATTAACCGCACTATTGAAATTATATAACAAGTCGCCCTTATACCATCCGCTAAAGATGAACCCCTCTTTCACAGGGTCTGCAGGCTTGATTGCGCTTCCACCTTTGAGAATTGTCTTTACCTGAGGCTGAGTACCGTTATCCGCATCAAAGGTAACTGTATATTCAGTGATGGTTTCTGTCCAGTGCGC
>CAYXAT010000049.1:0-7040 GCA_964462065.1 uncultured Clostridiaceae bacterium
CCTCTTTTTCCTCAAGCCATTTGTAATAGCTTAGGGGCAGTTCCTTATCGGTGCGCTTCTTTGTGGCTTTTAACAATTGTTCGTACTCGAGGGGTTTGTAGGAGTCAGCCCGTATTTCTATATCGTACATGCCATTTATATCCGCATATATAAATTGTATGCCGGTTATATTATAGTTTTCTCCCATATATTCTATAAAGTCTGCTGCTATTTCCGCGGGCATTTTTTCACTTTCTGTCTCCGCTAAATCGTCGTTATTATACAGTTCCAATATATACAACCGTTCAGCCTTTAGGTTGTAATCATCAGCATTTATTGTAGACCAAACCATAATATGTTGGGGGAAGATAAGATTATTTAGGAACTTGCTTATTATATCTTTATAAGATGTGATCAATTCGTTATTAACCTGATCAGCTTTTATTCCGTCATATATAGAATTATTCTGCAGTCGATATGCCAAGACTTGTTCGAAGTCGGCATTACCTACATATCTTCCGTTATACCAGTCATAATAAACCTCAATATCAGTTTCATTTTGCATTTGGGCTTTTGCATATGCATTCAATTTGTTTTCTGCTATAATCTTTCCGAAATAAGGCACATAACCGATTTTAAAAAAGAATGTTATTATTATAATAATAAACCCGACTAATAATATTCCGATTGTTTTTTTCAATTTATTATTTTGTTCTTTCATGTACCACATTCCTTAAATATTTTGATATATCCTATTAACTATAATTCTGCATTCATATTTTATCACATCTGCGTTTGCTTCTTTAATTATAAAACGTTGGTAATCCAATTATTCATTGTGATACTAAATAAATCTCCCCTTCTGTTAGGGAGATTTATTTATACCGGTCTTTTATTCAAGATTCTTATTGCTGTTTCATGCTCGCCAATCCAACCAATAAGCGCTCTTCTTTCTTCAATTATTGCATCTACTTTTTCATTGGTCAGATCTAATTTTTTATTTGTCTTGTCTATTTTAGCATTTGTTTCATTTAATTTTTCATTTATATTCGTTAATTGCTCTTCGATCTCTGATTTAAACTCTGTTAGTATTGCAGTTTGATCATACACGGTATCAAGTTTTTTCTCTATATCGTTTATTCTAGTACCTAAACTATTACCTACAGAGGCTATTCTTTCATTCAGGTTTTCTTCAACTGAGACTACCTTTTTCTCGACAGAGGTAATACCGGCTTCAACTGTGCCTATTCTTTCATTCAGGTTTTCTTCAACTGAAACTACCTTTTTCTCGACAGAGGTAATACCGGCTTCAACTGTGCCTATTCTTTCATTCAGGTTTTCTTCAACTGAAACTACCTTTTTCTCGACAGAGGTAATACCGGCTTCAACTGTGTCTATTCTTTTACTTAGACTGTCTTCAACTGAGACTACCTTTTCCTCAACAGAGATTATACCGGCTTCAACTGTGCCTATTCTTTTGCTTAGGTTGTCTTCAACTGAAACTACCTTTTTTTCGACAGAGGTTATACCGGCTTCAACTGTGCCTATTCTTTTACTCAAGTTGTCTTCAACTGAGATAATCCGTTCATCAATATCCGTTAATTTTTTAATCATTAGGTTTTGGAATTCTTCATTCGTCACTTTACCAACTCCCCCATAAATATTGCTAATCTTTTTAATTTCCTTCCCTATATGTATATTATACATAAAAACACCTTATAAAGAAACTTGAATTACAACGTATTTCCATAAACATTATTTATAACAGCATATAGAATAATTCCGGTATATATAGTTTATAAATCTTTTGCATAGTCAATTAACGGGTTATGGCATTGGCGGGTTGACCCATACTTTGATGTGTATGTGACTAATATATTTTTATTCTCGGTATCCGGTAACATTTATAGCTTTTTAATCAACCTGATATAAAATTCGACTGTCTCCATCAAGGCTTTTACAGTGATTCGTTCATCATTTCCGTGGATCAAACCTCTCTCCTCTAAAGACAATGGCATTGCAGAAAATCTTAAAACATTATCGCTTACTATGCAAAAGTATTTAGCATCACTGGCAGCTAGCATAAGATATGGCGATACGATCACTCCCGGCCAGGTTTCCAGTATTGCCTGCTCAACCTTATGCCACCCCTCTGATGAGGTACTTGATATCGGTGTAGCATTATGTTCTTCCACACTTATGACTTTTATATCCGGATTTGCGATAGTTTGCTTTATATGTTTTATGGCGCTTTCGAGTGTATCTGTCGCCATAAGCCGCAAGTTAAGCCCTATCTTTGCCTTAGGCGGCATGACATTATATGCTTTGCTGCCTTCCATCATGGTTGGGGCTACGGTAGTTCTGATCAGCGCATTCATTTCTCCGCCTTGCTTTTTAAACAGTATTTTAAGCAATGGTTCAAAGCACCATAGGTTAGCAAATATTAGCCTATAGGTAAAAGTCGAATGCCGCCCCAATTTTTCAAACATTTCTTTTACGGCAGGAGATATGTGCCCTTTAAAAGGACTCTTCTCAAGTTTTACTATAGCCCGGGACAATTCGCCCACTAAGGTGCGTGTCGGGGGTGCCGATGAATGACCTCCCTTGCCTGACATTTCCAATACTACATCCATATAGCCTTTTTCCCCCACGCCGATAAGGGCGCTTGGTTTATCCACTCCGGGAAAAACGTTTTCTACAATTGCACCGCCTTCATCAAGGACTAGTTTTGGTCTTATCCCTCGGGATTTCAAAGCCTCTGCATTGCTTTTTGCAGAGTTGCCGTCAATTTCTTCGTCCCCGGCAAAGGATAGGTATATATCTGTTTCGGGAGTAAATCCGTCGCCTATAAGTTTTTCGACTGCTTCAACCACTCCCAATAATGTGCCCTTTGTATCCAAGGTACCGCGCCCCCATACCATGCCATTTTCCAGTAATGCATCAAATGCGGGTTTTGTCCATGATTCCTCATCAACCGGTACCACATCATAGTGAGACATAAGTACCACAGGGTCACCCGGATTTTTGCCCTGCCAACGATAAAGTATTCCTAAATCGCCATGAAGTTCCCTGGTGCATGTTTCATGCAACTTCGGATAGTTTCTTACCAACATTTCTTTAAACTTTTCAAATTCCTTGTAGTCAATTTTTGATCTGTCTAAGTGAGAGACAGTTTTATGCCGTATCATTTCACGAAATCTTTCAACAATAGCATTTTCAGTTGCTGTGTCCTCTATTCCCACCGGTTCGCAGTTAGCTTCTTCAATCTTTTCAGGTTTAAACATAATTCCGCGAATAAATATTATAGCCGTAAACAGAGCAAAGGCTGCTATTAATATGTAAATAACCATTGTAATCCCCCTATTATTTTTATAAACCGTAACCAATCATGTAGGCAACGGTAAGCCAGAGAAATGATAACAACATTAAAAGCCCGTGAAGCCCAATGGAAAACTTAAGCCATTTACCGTAGCTGACTTGCACGAGTCCCAATGCTATAAGTAGTACCGCGTTGGTCGGATAAAGTACATTGGAATACCCGTCACCGAATTGAAACGCCAGTACAGCTATTTGCCTTCCCACACCCAATAGGTCCATGATAGGAACCAGTATGGGCATGAGTATAAAGGCTTTTGCGCTGCCGGAGCCGATAAAAAAATTCAAAGCCATGACAACAAGAAAGATTATATAAATAGCCATAAGCGGTGATGTCTTGCTTATATTTTGTGATATATAGTAAAGTATAGTGCCTAAGATATGTCCTTCAATCATGATGTGTTTGACACCGGTGGCAAGTAGTATAAGAAATATAGCGGGAGATAGGTCTTTGGCTCCTATGGCAAATTCCTTCATCACCCATTTAGTGTTTCCCGTTGAAATAATACCTACACCGATGCCGGCTATAAGGAAAACGATGCCGATAATAGGCAAAGTAAGGTCCCTCAAAATTTCTACAAATGGTGAGGCACCCACAACTAAAAGCATTATTGACATTAAGATTATAAAGAATTGATAAGCCTTTTTCGGTACTGCTTGTTCCAAGGCGAGGTCCTCGTGAATTTGCTCAATTCGATGTTTCTTTGTTCTTCTATATAAAAAAGCAACCAATAATATGTACACCGATAAGAAAACCATTACCCTAAGCGCGGCTCCCGAGAAAAGCGGAAGTTCTGCAATTTCCTGTGCCACACCAATAGTGAAAGGATTGGTAATTGCCGCGGCAAACCCCAATCCGGTTGCAAATATGCTGATTCCCAATCCGGTCAAATCATCCCAGCCCATGCGTCTTGTCAGAATGATGATAAGGGGGACAAGAGGAACTGCCTCTTCAAACACCCCGATAAATGCCCCCAGGCACATAAAGGCAAGGGTTATAAAGCTTAATAATGCGAATTCATTATCTTTGAATTTATTTACTATTGTTAGAATAATGCCTTCGATTAAACCGGTTTCTTTAAGCAAATGTATTGCTCCTCCGATGATTATAAGGAAAAGGATTATGGCGATAACCATGGTGCCGGAATCGCTGAACAACACTAAAACAGGTGCGCCGATCCAGGTAAGGATTGGAATACCTTGCTGCTCTCTGATTGTAAATTCCATAGTTACGGAATCGAAATCTCCGTTTGGTATCAGATATGTCAATAAGCCAGTGAAAAAAAGCATGATTATCAATATAATTGCGGTGCTTATAAATATTTTTACTTCCGGTTTTTTATATAAAACTGAACCCATAACTATCCCCCCTTTTTACTATTATTCTCATTATATCCGATTAAGTCATTAATTGTATACTGTCAGTAAAATAGGGGGGCGTATTTTAAAATCTTTAGCTTTGCTTATATATGACTCTCATAAATAAGCTTATTTTTCTCATTCTCAATTAAAAAAACCTTTTCCACTTCCTCGCCTATTAAATCCGTCACATCATGTTCAGTCTTTATTTTAGCGCTAATGCTGCAATTAGAGCTTAGTGCCCTGGGTACCGGCATAAGCTCACATTTTATATTGTCTTTTTTACACTTTCTATCAAATTTAATGGCTCCCGAATGGGTGAAAAACAAAATCATATACTCCATTTTTATTTCCTTGCCTCTATTATAAATGTATCTTCCAAATCTGTAACAGATATTTTATATCCGGAATTTTTTAAAAATCTTTCTACATTGCCCTTTGCAACATTATTATCTACTATTATATCCACACCCTCAGGGTAAGTGTCCAAAGCCTTTTTAGTCATCAATACCGGTTGCGGGCAGCTCATGCCGCATGTATTTATTTTTTCCATTATATCATCCCTTTCTCGCTGCTCCTACTTTTCATCAAATCTTCCGAGTTAATATAGGATATTAGCCCTAAAAATGCAAAGCAAATTATTGCAGCTATTTTTCCGTTCAGGGTCACACCATCTCCGCTTGAAGCCAAGCCGAAATTGTGAATTATTCCTGCGCCCATAAGCATTCCCATTATAGTGACAACAGAATCGCCATTGCCTTCCCCCGCCAGAATTAACTGTCTGAGAGGGCAACCTCCCAATAAAACTGAACCCCAACCCACAATAGCCATACCCAAGAAGTTCCACAGCCCGTCCGAATGTGCTACAGGTTGACTTGCAAAACCTAATTTAAAGAATCCAAATCCATAGTTGCCAATAAAGGCGAAAACAATTATAGAGATAAACCCCAGTAAAAGATGTTTGTCCTTGAATAAAATCATGTCACGGGTTCCGCCAACCATGCATAATCTGGTCTTTTGCGATAATGCTCCTACAATTAATCCCGCTATCAATGAAATAATTATCGGTGCCTTAGCGGAACCGGGTCCGGTTTCACTGAAGAAAATAAAAACGGGAGCCGCTATGACTAAAGCCAGCAACCCTATATTTAGTGCAGGAAATATAAAGCCTTCTATTTTTACCATTTTATAATTCCTCTTTAAAGTGAATCCGCTTTTTAAAAACTGTACACCAATCAATATTCCGCAGATAAAACCCGCTAATCCTATTAAAGCATTTAAATCTCCGCCTGCCAGTCTTAAAACCATCCTTAGAGGGCAGCCTAAGAATATCAAAGCCCCAACCATTACAACTATTCCAAGCATAAATCTGATAAAAGGAGATGAGCCACCCCTGGATTCAAATTCCTTATTTTTAAAAGATATTAAAAATGCCCCTAATACAAGCCCGATAATTTCCGGTCTTATGTATTGTACAACGGCCGCCCTATGCAAACCTAATCCTCCTGCTATGTCTCTTATAAAGCAAGCTATGCAAAACCCCATATTTGCAGGATTGCCGAAATATACGAGCAATACAGATATTATACCTATTGCTCCGCCGACAAAAATCATACCTTTTTTACCTTCCATACATATTGCCTCCTTTAATGTATTGTTATATAAAATTTTAACAACCGTTACTTTAAAAGTACAATAGATTGTACTAATACACTTTGTCCCACTGATAGATAAATCTAATAGTTGTTGTACTACCCTTCTATTACCAATATAATGGATTTGGGATTACTGAATACTTGTATATAAATTATAATTAGAGGGGTATAAGATTATGAAATATATTTATTTGGACAATGGAGCCACATCATACCCAAAAGCTCCGGGAGTAGCAGAGAGTATATCTGATTATATACTCAATGTGGGGACTAATGTGGGACGAGGGGCTTATAGCCAGGCATATGAAGCAGGAAATACAGTATACGAAACGAGAGAGCTGATTTGTAAGCTTTTTAATTTTGATAAGTCGGAGAATGTGATATTTACAAAAAATGTGACAGAAAGCCTCAATATACTTATAAAAGGTCTATTAAAAGAAGGAGATCATGTTATTGTATCCTCTATGGAACATAATGCGGTCATGAGACCGTTAAATTCCCTATCATCTAAAATTGAATATACCAAAGTAAAATGCAATGATTTAGGAGAATTGTATGTTAAAGATGTAGAAGCCGCTATTAAAACCAATACAAAAGCCGTAATAATGACTCATGCTTCAAATGTATGCGGCACCATTTTAGATTTAGAAGGGGTCGGGAAGCTCTGTAAAG
>CAYXAT010000049.1:7140-9111 GCA_964462065.1 uncultured Clostridiaceae bacterium
CTCTTTTTTATAATTGACAGCGCCCAAACAGCCGGGTTTTCTGATATTGATTTTTACAACCTAAATGCAGATGCCATAGGTTTTACAGGCCATAAAGGGCTTTTAGGTCCTCAAGGAATAGGCGGATTTATAATCGGAGACAGAATGTTATCAGAAACAAATACTTTTATAGAAGGCGGAACAGGAAGCCTATCTGATACAGAAGTGCAACCGGATTTTATGCCGGATAAATTTGAAGCCGGTACTTTAAATATCCCCGGAATTTATGGGCTGAATGCATCCTTAAAATATATATTGGACAACGGTATAAAAAACATTAGAGATAATGAACTACGTCTCTTAAAATATTTTATTGATGGTCTGGAAGGCATTAATGGTATTAAACTGATAGGGCGAAAGGACACTGTAAATAGAACCGGAGTATTGTCCCTTGACTTTCTATATGATGACAATGGCATAATCTCCCACGAGTTGAGTTCAAAATATGGTATAATGAATAGAAGCGGTTTGCACTGTGCTCCATCCGCTCACAATACTTTGGGGACTTTCCCCAAAGGAACGGTTAGACTATCACTCAGCCATTTTACAACTATAGAAGAAATTGATTATACCATATCTTCTATAAAGGAGTTAGCGAAGTAGTTAAGTATAAGGTGGTAATGTATTGGAATTCAATCAATTAGAAAGTTTTTTAGCCATAGTAAAGCATAAAAGCTTTTCAAAAGCTGCTAAAGAACTGTATCTAACGCAACCAACAGTCACAAATAATATTCAAGGTTTGGAAAAGGAGCTTAATACTGTCCTTTTGGATAGAAGAAGCAAAAATGTTACCTTGACGGATTCAGGCAAGATTTTTTATAGTTATGCCTTGGATATTATTAATCTCAGGGAACAGGCAAAGCACGATATTGATGTTCATTCCGATAGGATAGAAGGGATGATGGAAATAACCGTTAGCTCTATCCCGGAGCAGTTTATCCTTCCTTATATAATCCGTGACTTTAAAAAACTGTATCCAAAAGTTTGCTTTTCAGTATCAGCTAAAAATTCAAAAGAAATAATAGATGATATCTTAGAGGGTAAACTGGGATATGGAATAGTGGGCACTGAATTCCCTTCAAGAGCGCTAAAGTATATCAGTTTTTATGAGGACGAGCTTTTATTTATAACGCCCAACAATGATAATTACCTTATGCCTACCGACGAGCCCTTGGATTTAGATGTATTATTTAAAGAAAACATTATCCTGAGGAAAGAAGGTTCGGGCACAAGATTATTTTTAGAGCGATGTCTTAATAATATAAATATAAGCCTCGATGATTTAAAAGTTACGGCTTTGATTGATAGCAATGAAATGATTAAAAAGATGGTTGAATTAGGATTGGGTGTAAGTTTTATTTCTGAAATTTCAATTAAGAATGAAATTGAATTAAACTTAATAAAATCTTACAGAATAAAAGGCCTGGACTTAAAACGTAATTTTTATTTTGTATATTCAAAAAATAGAACATTATCTCCCATTACCAAGACATTTAAGGATTTTGTAAAAACTTGGAGGAAGATGTGATTTAAAAAAGGTGGTCATCATAACCACCTTTTTTTATTTTGGTACAAATGTCGCGCAGTCTGTTTCTTCCGAAGTTGTAGCATGCCTGTGTTGTATTTCTATACAGTTTGCAGAACATAAATCTCCGGGGCAATGATAATGACATGTATTGACGACACATTTTACTCCCGAAAGATGATCGTGATCCTTATTTGGTCTGTCTCCCATTTTCTTACCTCCATAATACTTATCTATATTATTATTGATTTTTACGTATTATGTTATGCAGGATTTAAATGATTTTTTAATGATAGTAAGTCTATTCCCGTTGGACAGGGGACAGTTGAAAAGTTGGATAGTTGGACTGTTGGAATGGTGGATACGGAGATAAGATTCTTCAGTCGCTAGCTCTGCAGAATGACAGA
>CAYXAT010000049.1:9211-11779 GCA_964462065.1 uncultured Clostridiaceae bacterium
AATCTCATTTTTTTTGACTATTGAATCATAGGCAAGTACTTTTACGCCGTTTTCACTACAATAAGATAGCGCTTTAGCAAATTCCGGATCTGTTGATTTATTTGGTGTAAAATGTTTCACACCTTTAAATTGTATCAGAAAGATTATATAGCCTTCGTATCCTTTTGATACCGCATCCGTCATCTCTAATAAGTGCTTCCTGCCTCTCTCCGTTGGTGCATCGGGAAACATAGCTATACCGTCTTTTTCCAAAGTAACTCCCTTTACTTCAATGTATCCTTTTGACTTTTCTTTTTCAAAATATATATCAAAACGTGAGTTTCCGTAGGTGGACTCTTTTTTTATATATTTAACATCGGTAAGATACTTAATTTTGCCATCTTTTACTGCATCATAAACTACTGTATTGGGTACCTGTGAATCGATATTTATAAGCATGTCCCCTTTGTAAGCTGCAATAAGGGAATAAGCGGTTTTTCTGTGGGGATTTTTTGAGGTTTCCAAAAACACCTTAGTGCCTTCTATTAATATTTCTTTGCATCGTCCTGTGTTTTTCACATGGGCCAACTCTTCCCTTCCGTCAATCAGAACATGAGCTAAGAATCTGTTAGGCCTTTTTATAAACGTTGCTTCTATTATATTATCGTATTTCATGCAGTTCACCGCCTGTCATAGCCAGTCAAATATTTATATGGAAACCAAGCCTTATCGCGATACACTTTTGGAAACAGATTCTATGGCGTATTTGCGGTTATTTGGTTTGTCGGTTTTTTGGTAAGGTTCTCATATTGGGATAAAAGCATACCCGCCAACATAAGACCGGACCCTATATATCCTCTGACACCCAATACTTCTTTCAGTATCAGGTAACCGCCTATACTGGCAAATACGGATTCCATGCTCATGGCTATCGCCGCATGCGAAGGTCTGGCATGTTTTTGCCCAACTATTTGCAAAGTATATGCGACGCCCGCAGACATGATTCCCCCATAGAGCAAAGGTATTATAACCATTGAAAGTCCCCGGTAGCTTATATCTTCAAAGATAAATGCTGTCACCAGGCTCAAGACTGAGCAGGTTACGAATTGCAAAAAAGAGAGCTTTATTGCATCAATTATCTTTGTATAATGATCGATGATTAATATATGGATAGCCCAAAAAAACGCTCCTATAGTAACATATAGATCTCCTTTTGCTATATTGAATCCTTCGGTGACGCTTAGGAAATATAATCCCGAAACGGCCAATGCTATCCCGGCCCATGTACTGATATGAATACGTTGCTTTAAAAACATCCCAAGTATTGGAACTATAACAATATATAAACCGGTTATGAATCCTGCTTTACCGGCATCAGTATATATCAGGCCTATTTGCTGTAATGATGCGGCAATAAAAAGAACAGATCCTGCAGCTACTCCCGCTTTTAAATTGTTTTTGGCTATCACACTATCTTTGGGGCCTTTATCAGACTTTCTCCAAGAATAAATAAGCAAAGGAACTAAAGATAAGCTTCCTAAAACAAACCTGAACCCGTTAAATGTAAAAGCTCCTACGTACATAGTTCCCATTCGTTGTGCTACAAAAGCAAAACCCCAAATGGCTGCAGTTAACAAAAGCAGCATGCTTGATTTCAATTCTTTTTTATCCATTCTATCTTCTCCTTATCAATAAATGAAATCGTCTTTAAAATTAACATATTACCTTCAGAAGTATATCTTAAGATAATAATAAGTGCAATAGTGTCCGGATATAATTAATTATGTCACCAACAGATTAATTATATCACAAAAGCTATTGCACTATCATTTGATAATTTTAACGGGTAGACTGCTCAGTTAAGCTTCTGCTGCTTTTTCTTCACAACTTTCAGACGGAAAAATTCTTCTCTCTCCTTTTCTTCAAGTACTTCAGAAATGGACTTAACCACTTCTTTGCATTTAGGGATTTGTATGTTTTGCAAAGCATTTGCCCTTTTCGCTGTCCTTTTTATTTCCGCAGCCAATTTATATACGGAATCTTCCACTTCCGACAACTCATATATCAGGTACTTCAATTCTTGAAACTTTTTCAATGCCACATCCAATGCCGGGTTTGTACGATAAAAGCTGTAATATAGGTTTATTTTTTTTCGTTCAAATTCAACGCGTGGTATTTCAACACCCATAATGCTTCTGTTTATTATATTGAATCCTGTGGCTTCCGATATGGATTCAGATATTTTTGCAATTGTGCTGATACCCAGCGTAATATTGGCAACCTCCAAAGCCTCGTAAGCCTCTTCGAAAATTTCCCCTATCTTCTCTTGAATATTTTCTGCCCTGTCAATAAAGCCCATCATATTCATTATAAGAACGTTTCTTTTTTTATCCAATAGTTCAAAACCTTTTAAGGCCAACTCCAAAGAATTTTGCGAAGCCATTAAGTTGCTTTTTGTAAAAGCAATACTGCTTTCCATATCTAATCCTCCAAATATTTATCTATATAATCTGCATTTATCCTGTTAAGATCTGATTTTGGAAGTAATTTTAAAAGTTGCCACATTAAATCCAATGTTTTTTCCAAACT
>CAYXAT010000050.1:0-11754 GCA_964462065.1 uncultured Clostridiaceae bacterium
GCTTCTTTCAACTCTCTTGCATAAGCCTTTAATAATATGCCGTTTGTAGTCATAGAAATGTCTTTTATACTATTTAATTGACTTATCTTTTTTATAAGCTCAGGAACCCCTTTTCGTGTCAGAGGTTCACCGCCGGTTATTCTAACTTTTTTTATGCCCAGATAAGTACCGGCCTTCACTATTTCATAAATCTCTTCAAGAGTTAATATATCGCTATGGATTTTTTTATCCTCTATACCTTCCAGAGGCATGCAATATCTACATCTTAGATTACAACGATCCGTTACGGATACCCTGAGATACTCGATTTTTCTTTCATATCTATCTTTCATTTATTTTTCCCCTTAATACATTCTCTGATAAGATCCTTCGCTACGCATGGGATGACAATATGGATAATATCCTTCAATGCGCCTAGTATAATAATTTGGATAAGTATCCTTATATGTGCTCAGGATTATAGCGATTGATAATCCTGAACCTATATCTTTATAATCTCACCTGTATTATCAGTACCGTATCCGCCCATTTCTTTTAATGAATCTTTAAAGGACTCGGACACAATTACCTCTAAGAACAATTGTATCATATCTTGGTCTAGAAATTCTACCGGTATGGCGAAGTCATAATCTTCCTCTCCTATGGGTATAAAATCCAACTCCATAGCTTTGGCAGCGGAATACACTCCCATACCTATATCCGCAGAGCCGGATGCCACTGCAGCGGCTACCGCCATGTGAGTTGTCATTTCTCTTTCATAACCTTGTATCTCTTCCCCATCGATTCCGGCTTTTTTTAATAAGAAATCGGTAAGTATTCTGGTTCCGGCACCTTTTTGTCGATTTGCAAATACAATATCATCCCTTTTTAAATCTTCGATATTCTTAATATCTTTCGGATTCCCCTTTTTTATCATCATCCCTTGAATCCTCTTCACGCCTTTTATTAAAGCCATTTCTTTATCCGGCAAATACTTTTTTATATAGGATACATTATACTCGCCAGTTTCCTCATCCAACAGATGTATTGGCGCCATATGGGCCTCCCCTCTTTTTAATGCCATTATCCCACCCATACTCCCAACGTGTGCGGATGAAAGATTATATACTGAGTTTTTCTCATGCATCAGGTTTCCTATCACATCCATGATTAAATCATGACTGCCTATTGAAACAATCGTATTGCTTATATCTGTCATATCTTTTAACAACCTTATTTTTACCTTTTCCCCTGCTTCGTGACCTTCACCGGTTTGGGGTATTTCCAGAATCCCATCAGCTCTGACTAAGGACATGGTTACACCCGCCCCTCTGCTCAGGGGTGTGGCTATAAGGTTATGTCCCACCTTTCCTAATTTTATTCTTACATATTCCCTGTTTTGTACAGAAGAAATCAACCTCCTGGACAATATTGCTTCCGCGTATTCCTCTTTTGAAGGCTTTTTACCGGCCCTCTTCATAATAAGAGGCTTTGCAAAAGTCTCAAATACGATATAAGCGGACACGGGATAACCGGGCACTCCTAAAACCGGTTTATCCTTTATTATTCCCAATACTGCCGGTTTGCCGGGCTTTGCGGCTATACCGTGGGTTAATAGTTCTCCCAAATCTTCTACCAAGGTTTTAGTAAAATCCTCACTACCCGCCGAAGAACCCGCATTAATAATTACTATATCGTTTTCATCAACAGCCTCTTCTATTGTTTGTCTTAACAATCCGTAATCGTCGGGAACCGGCTCATATCTGTTTGGCTCCCCACCGTACTCTATAATCAAGTTTTCAAACATACGGGAGTTGGACTCGAATATATCTCCCAACTCGAGTTTTGCTCCGGGCTCCACTACTTCTGTACCTGTTGGAATTATCCCTACTTTGGGTTTTTTATATACACAAATTTCAGTAATTCCGCCTGATAACAACGCTCCGATATCTACGGGTCTTATAGAATGGTTTGATGGTATTATCATTTCATGAGCTACTATATCCTCTCCTATAGGTCTTATATGTTGCCATGGATATGCGGATGCAATAATTTTTAATGCATCATCCCCGGTTTCCGTAACATCTTCTATCATTATTACCGCATCGAACGGTTCCATGATGGGATCGCCCGTGTCTACATATTTATAATGAACTCCTTTTTTCAGTATTATCGGATTCACTTCGGTGGCACCATAAGTATCCACAGCTTTTACGGCAATACCATCCATAGCAGCCGCATTAAAATTTGGGGAAGAATATTTGGCGAATACAGGCTTTGCCGCTATTCTTCCAAGTGAATCAATAACCGCCACAGTGTCGTTTCGGGTTTCAACACCTGCCCTTTCCAAAAAAAGTTTCAAAGCCTCATCTATATCCATATTGCTCAGGTAAAGATTCCTTTCCATTAAATCACTCCCTCTTTTGTATTCGGTTTTCAATGTTATAAGCCGTTATATTCGAATTAAACAGACACATAAGGTTTAAGACAAAAAAGAAATTTACCTTAGAAAAGTTCAACATGCACCTTTTCTCCTTTTTTGACGCCTTCTTTATTTCCATCAATCCGTATAAAGCCCTTGGATTTTGCCACCTTTGATATGGCAGCTGATTTTCCGTATATAGGCACGGCTTTATATTCGTTGTTTTCATAGTACAAATTAACCGCCTGATAGGTTTCTTTTCCGGGAGCAGAATGAATGTTTTCCGTAGAAAAAGCTTCTATCAATATTCTCTCCTCTTCCATTGAATAATATTTCCTAATCAGGTAGTCTATAAAAACTTTATATATTATCATGGCGGAAGACGGATGCCCGGGTAAACCGAAAACAGCCTTGCCGTTAACCTTCCCTACTATAGTTGGCTTCCCCGGTTTAATGGCTACACCGTGAACGAATATCTCTCCGTTTTCCAATGCTTCGATGGCATTTACGGTCATATCTTTGCTACCCACAGAGCTGCCTCCGGATATTAAAACTATATCTGAAACCATCAGTGCTTTTTCTATTGCATTTTTTATATCATCAAATATGTCTGTCACCAGTAGTTTCAAACTTACCTCGGCACCGGACTCCAACGCCATTGATGACAAAAGATGTGTGTTTATATCTCGAACTTCGCCGGGTGCTACTATGCCGAAAGAATCTACTATTTCATCACCGGTTGAAATAATTGATACTTTTACTTTCTTACAGACCTTAATTTTTTCTATTCCAACAGCGCATAATACGGCAATATCCTGTGAACGTACCTTTTTACCTTTAGGTAGAATTATTTCTCCTTTTTCAATATCGTCTCCTTTATGTATAATACCTTGCCCCGGCGCTATAGACGTATATACAGCAATAGTTTTTTCATCAAGTTTTTCTATATATTCAATCATCACAACCCCATCCGCGCCTTCAGGTATAACAGCACCTGTAGGTACATATATAGTTGTGCCGTTTTTCACTTCCAATTCCAACTTCTTCCCCATATCTACATGACCCAAAACATCCAAAAAAACCGGCATGCTTTCACCGGCCCCAACGGTATCTTTTGCTTTTGCAGCATATCCGTCTACTACGGACTTGGAAAACTCAGGCAGTTCAATTGTGGATTGTATATCCTCAAAAGCAACTCTGCCTAATGCATCCAGAACATTAATCTCTTCAAATAAATCCCACTTTTTATATATATTTTCGTCAATTTTTTCCCTTGTTCCCTCTACAGTGTGAACATTCAATAACTTCATTGACTTACCTCCTAAACGCCATATATCAAGCTTCTTCTTTAATTATAACCAATTAACATAATAATACAAATATTTATGGCAGGCACGATTAAAGGCAGAAACTCTATGAATATTAAGAAACGGATCCTCAAAAAAGAATCCGTCTCTTAATTTATTATTAAATAGGTTAGGGTGAGCGCTATTATCCCATACAGCCATGATCAAATGATATTAACAGCTCTATTGCCTTAAAAAATGCCTCTGAAAAATAACTCATAATATCATCCTTTTGTTTTGTAAAAAGCAAAAGCAACCCTATAGAAAGGATTGCTTAAATATCATATAAAAGCTGATTTTCCTTTCCAAATACGGGAGGTTCCAACATTTCTGTTCGGAGCCCATCGGTTAATCCTTCATGAGTAAACCTTTTAGAGGAATTAACTCGGAAAACTTATATAACAGTATTAACTTTAATTCTTAATTTATAAATTATGCCTTCTTAGCTTCTTCAGCTTTAGCAGCAGCAACTTTATCGGGGGTTATATAAGCAGCTAAGTATAAAAGTCCTACTATAAAAGCACCGCCTATGATATTGCCGATTGTTACCGGAACTAAATTGTTGAATATGATTTGCCCCCAACTAACAGGTGCACCTAAGAACATTCCAAGAGGTGCAAAATACATATTGGCTACACTGTGTTCAAATCCGCAAAGAACGAATAACATGATGGGGAACCAACATGCAAATATTTTAGAAATTATGTCTTTTCCTGCAGTTGCCATCCAAACTGCCAATACAACAACTACGTTACAAAGTAAGCCCCTGATTATTGCTTCCATAAAAGGAATCGAAACCTTTGCGTTTGCTATTCCTATCGCTTTTTCAGCTGCAGCACCTGTCATAAGACCTGAATTAGCTACCAATATCGCCAATATTACAGAACCTACAAAATTTGCTATGTATACTGTAACCCAGTTTCTTAGCAAATCCTTAGTACTGTAATTACCGTTTACACAACCCATAATCATAAGATTATTTCCTGTGAAAAGTTCAGCACCGCATATAACAACTAACATAAGTCCTACCGGGAAAGCAGCGGCGAATAAGAACTTTGACATACCCAAATCAATAGCACCGTAAGTCTGACTGATAGTGATTGCGGCCTGACCGCCTAAGCCGATATATACACCTGCAAAAATCCCCAGAATAATCATCTGTGTAATAGATAGTTTTGCTTTACCGGCCCCTGCATTAATTGTTGCCTGAGCTATTTCTTTCGGTGCGAGAAACATTTTATCCATTTTTTCCCCTTCCTTTCATGAAATGAAATAATTTAATAAAAGTTTATATATAACTCATAGACAATTCTAACATTAAATTAACAATGTGTCTATAAATTTTATCTTTTTTTTAACAATCTTTTATAACAAAATGCCTTATTTGCTAGTATAACAAATGTGTTTGAACCATCATGATAAAACATCATTAAACATCAAATATAATTCTTTCTTTACCTGAATAAATATTAAATCTTTCTCCCCGGGCAAAACCTATTATCGTCATGTTTATCTTTTTTCCTATTTCTAAGGCTAAGTCCATAGGTGCTGATCTGGACACTACTATTGAGATATTCCGTTTGGCTGCTTTTGTCAACATCTCGGAAGAAATCCTTCCTGATAACAAAAGAATCTTGTCAGAAAAGTCAAAGCCTTTTATAAAAGTCTCACCTATAACCTTATCCAATGCATTATGCCTACCCACATCTTCATGGAATACTAATATACTATCCCCGTCGCTAAGAGCTGCACTGTGAACTCCCCCGGTGTTTTGAAATATTTCGGACTTGTCTGAAAAGTCTTTCATCAAAGATATCACATTCTTATAAGAAATTACTGTTTCGTTGTTCATCGGAGAATTACCCAACGAGGCAAATACATTATAATATATAGTACCTCTGCCGCTCCCTGTAGCCAGCATACCTTTTCCCATATAATACTTGGAGCTATTTTTGTCTCCTATCACTTTGATTTGAGCTATCCCTTTTTGCTCATCAATATTAATGGATTCTATCTCACTTTTATCTTTAATTATCCCCTCAGAAAGTAAAAAGCCTAAAGATAAATAATCTAAATTCTCAGGCGAACACAATAGTGTTACAAGTTCCTCACCGTTGATGTAGACAGTAAGGGGATATTCCCTAACTACAATGTCCGGTGTTTCTTCCATTTTCCCCCTGTCATATCTCGTCAATTCTATTTCTTTTGTCAGATTCATATGATAACCCTCCGGTTTTTCTTTGTTTCGATATTTTCCAAATCCTTTTCCGTATTTAGATTTGTAAACATGCCCCAATCCGGACTAAAAGCTCGTGCTACTTTTTCTTCTATATATAAAACCTTTGAATCATCCAAAAGCCTTCCAATCTTTTTATTACCCTTTAAAATGTACTCTTCTATATGTGGAATAAGTCTTCTGCTGTAAAAAGCATTAAAAGGTTCAATCCAGTCACCGAATTTTGTGATTACAGCATCGGTTTCATAATTATCCTCATTAATTCTTTTCATCATATATTTTATATAGTCAATACTTATATAGGGCATATCACATGCAACAAAATAATTATACAAGCTTTTGGATTCTATAAGTCCCGCATGTATTCCGCCCAACGGCCCATAGCCTTTATAATAATCTCCGGTAATAATAATATCCTTGTCTTGATATAGACCGGGCTTATTGGTTACGACTATAATATTTTTGAAAATGGGTTTCAAAGACTTAATTATATAATCAGTTATATTTAAGCCCTCTACATTTAAAAGCTGTTTATCAAAACCCATCCTGGAGCTTTTGCCTCCGGCTAAAATTACGGCAGTATTAATCAAAAACATAGCTACCTCCGAGTAATGTTTATCTTAGTTAATTGTACATTATAGTATATTTTATTACAATATAAATGGTTAAATTATTAACCATTTATAAGGCTTAGAAGGTTAAAAAGCAAACAAAAAGACGCATTAAATCAATCATGCGTCTTTTATATTAATTATTTTTATACTGCTTTTTCAATCTGTACGGCACATACCTTATACTCCGGTATTTTACTCTTCGGGTCCAATGCCGCATTGGTAAGTGTATTCGCAGCACCCTGTGCAAAGTGGAAAGGAATAAATACTACGTTTCTATCCACTATATCGCTTACTCTTGCCTTTACTGTTATACTGCCTCTTCGGGACGCTACCTTTACCATATCTCCTTCGCTTACGCCTATGCTTGAAGCTGTATCCGGATGTATTTCTATGAAGCTCTCCGGAGATTTTTTATTAAGGCCTTCAACCCTTCCGGACATGGATCTTGTATGGTAATGATATAAAAGTCTGCCCGTCGTCAGTATCAGCGGATATTCTTCGTCCGGAAGCTCCGCCGATTTAATATACTCTATTCCCATAAAGAGTGCCTTACCCCTTGCAAACTTGCCGCTGTGGAGGAATCTCGTACCCGGATGCTCTTCATTGGGGCACGGCCACTGAATACCTACATTATTGATTCTGTCGTAGGTTATCCCGGCATAGGAAGGTGTAACAGCCCTCATCTCATCAAAAATCTCTTCAGGGTTCTTATACTTTTTCTCGTAACCTAACCTGTTCATGATTTCCATAAGTATAGCCCAGTCTGCCTTCGCCTCTCCGGGAGCATCTACGGCTTTTCTTACTCTTTGAACACGTCTTTCGGTATTGGAGAATGTACCATCCTTTTCTGCAAAAGCTGTTGCCGGTAAAACAACATCAGCCAATTCCGCAGTTTCTGTTAGGAAAATATCCTGTACTACAACGAAATCAGTACTTTCCAAAGCATGTTTTACGTGATTTAAATCGGGGTCCGATACCATGGGGTTTTCACCCATGATATATAGCATTTTTATATCACCTTTTTCTGCCGCATTCAACATTTCTACTATTGTAAGCCCGGGTTTTATAGATAAAGATTCTACGCCCCAGGCCTTAGCAAACTTTTCAGCAATCTCGGGATTTGCTACTGCCTGATAAGCCGGATAAGATGTGGGCAATGCTCCCATATCGCAAGCACCCTGAACGTTGTTTTGTCCTCTCAACGGATTTACGCCGGTTGATTCACGACCAATATGTCCGCATAGGTTTGCTAAATTAGCCATGGACATTACATTATTGGTGCCTGTGGAATGCTGAGTTATTCCCATGCAATATATGATGCTGCCCTTTCCTGCTGTAGCATAAAGCTCTGCAGCTTTTATTATGTCTTCGGGTTCAACTTCACAAATTTCCGCTACTTTTTCGGGTGTATAGTTTTTAACTACTTCTCTGAGTTTATCAAAATCTTCTGTTCTTTCTGCAATAAATTCTTTATTTTCCAAGCCTTTGCTCAGTATGACATTCATCATGCCGTTAGCTAAAGCAACGTTTGTTCCCGGTTTTATCTGTAAATGAATTGCTGCATCTTTAGTTATATCAATCTTCCTTGGGTCTGCTACTATAATCTTAGCACCTCTGGCACGTGCTTGTCTTACTTTAGCACCAATAACAGGGTGGTTTTCTGTAGTGTTGGAACCTACTATAAGAATTACATCCGCATCCAAGAATTCGTCTATACTATTTGTCATAGCACCGCTTCCTAATGTAGCTGCAAGACCTGCAACTGTGGCGCTATGTCAGAGGCGGGCACAGTGATCGATATTATTTGTACCTAATACCGCTCTGTATAATTTCTGCATCAGATAGTTTTCTTCATTAGTGCATCTTGCCGAAGAAAATCCTCCCAAAGCATCAGGGCCGTGCTCCTCCTTGATTTTTTTCATATTCGAAATTATAAGATTCATGGCTTCTTCCCAAGTTGCTTCTTTTAATTCTCCATCTTTTCTGATTAACGGTGTTTTTAATCTATCGGGATGATTTAAAAATCTGTAACCATATTTACCTTTTACGCATAGTAGGCCATCATTAGGTTCAACATTAACAGGCTCTACTCCGACTACATGATTACCTTTTACCAATAAATCCATCTGACAGCCGACACCGCAATAAGAACAAGTAGTTCTGACCTTTTTTGTATCCCAATACCTGAATTTTTCCGGCTGTTTTGACATCAAAGCACCTACGGGGCATACAGATACGCAGTTACCGCAAGATACGCAAACGGAACTGTCAAAATCTCTATCATAAAATACACTGACATGAGTATCAAAGCCTCTATCTGCAAAGTTAATTGCGCCAGTGCACTGCAACTCATTATCAACCCTTACACAGCGGCCGCATAAGATACACTTATTGGGATCATAAGTAAAGAACGGGTTGCTGTCATCTATGGGATAATTCTTTTTAACGCCGTTGAAGCCTCCTTCTTTAACGTCATACTCGTAGCATAAATCCTGAAGCACGCAATTGCCTGACTTTTCACAGGTGAGACAATCTAACGGGTGATTCTCAATCATAAGCCTGAGTATTTCTTTTCTTGCTTCAATTACAGTAGGAGTATGTGTCTCTATTACCATTCCCTCAGCCACAGGAGTAGAACAAGACGGCATAAGAGCTCTTGCACCTTTTACTTCAACTACGCATATTCTGCAAGCCCCATGAGCTACTAATCTTTCGTCATAGCAAAGTGTCGGTATCTCTATGCCTATTTGTTTAGCAGCCTGTAAGATTGTTAACCCATTTTCCGCTTGTACCTGCTGCCCATTAATGGTTAGATTAACCAAATTGATTACCTCCTTATATAGAAATAACAGATGTCTGCTATAATTTAACATTCAGAGGCATTATAGCCCCTGAATGAAGGTTTCAAATAAAAAATTATTTATGAATTGTGCCTAGCTTTTGCAGCAGAACTTCAAGCTCCAGAGCTTCAGCCCATGAAACTTCTACATACTCACCGTCTTTCTTCAATAAAGGAGTTGAAGGCGTCTCATTATACAACAAATCTAAGGTCAGTCTCCCTTTTAAGCACAAAGGCCTGCCGTTGGAAGGAGATTTAGCTCTTACTCCGACTATTTTATCGTTTCTCTTCAATAATTCAAATTCACAACCATACTCGCATCTATTGCATATAACTTCTTCTTTCTCCAAATCCCAAGACCTGTATTTACCGATTGCTCTATTGTCCAGTAAAGCACCTACAGGGCATACGCTTAAGCATCTTCCACAGGATACACATGTGGATTCTGCTAAGGTCCTTTCATTGTCTGCTATAATATGTGTTCTGTAACCTCTATCACCAAAGGATAAAACGCTTCTTTCATTAATTTGCGCACATATGCTTACGCATCTTCCGCATAGTATACATTTACTATCGTCTCTGTAGATATACGGATTGCTCGTGTCTATATGCCTTTCTCGTCTCCATCCGTCATGCTCTCTGAACTTAACATTATATCTATATGCATACTCCTGAAGTTTACATTCGCCGGCCTTGTCACAGGTCAAGCAATCATTGGGATGGTTGTCCAAGAGAAGTCTTAAAATTTCCCTTCTTGCCTGAACTACACTTGAGCTTTCAGTATGTACCACCATACCTTCAGCAACGGGCAGAACACAAGAAGCTTGTAGCGTCCTGGCTTTCTCTACTTCAACTACACATATCCTACATGCCCCTATTTCATTAACTCCCTTTAGATAACAAAGAGCAGGTATGTCGATACCTATAGCCTTTGCTGCATCCATAACGGTCCAATTTTTAGGAACCCTTGTATGAATACCGTCAATTGTCAAGTTTACCATTTCCATTTGAGCTCCCCCTAATAAAATATTTTAATTCTAATAAACGACACTCATAATAATATATTACCCGATTGTTAAAATAACGTCAATAAAATTCAAAAAATAAAAAAGATTTAATCAATACATCTACACAGTTTGCACCTATGAGGTTTCCAAAAAGGTCGATTTGCAAAACCGAGCAATAAAAAATAGCAAATTATAGTATTTCCCATATAGGATTAACGCTAATGTTTGGCACAATCTGAGGCCTCCCCACGAAGAACTTCCACCCCATGTTCTAAAGCAGGGATTACTACATTAAGGCATTCCCTTACCCCTTTAGGGCTACCAGGCAAATTAATAATCAGTGCCCTTTTTCTAATACCTGCTATGGCTCTGGAAAGCATAGCTTTTGGTGTTACTTTCATGCTTTCGGCTCTCATGGCCTCAGGTATACCGGGTACAAGCCTATCAATAATCTCCAAAGTAGCTTCCGGCGTATTGTCTCTGGGGGCAAACCCTGTTCCGCCGCTCGTTAAAATAAGGTCTATATGCAGTTCGTCGGACATTTCTTTTATTACCTTTTTTATCTCTTCTTTCTCATCGGCCACTATTATGTATTTTTTTAATATGCCGCCTAAAGGTCTTAACAATTCTTCTATCACCGGGCCTGATTCGTCAGTTCTTTGGCCTTTTGAGCCTTTATCACTGACTATTATAATTCCGATAGTGAAATTAAAGTCAATACTCATGATTTACCTCCTAGTTTTAACTGCATATATTGCCTTTATTGAAATAAAAATCTCCTGATCTGCCGCCGGTTTTCTTAACCAAGTGGATATCCGATATTACCATTTCTTTGTCAATGGCTTTGCACATATCATATATAGTCAATGCCGCAATGGAAACAGCAGTTAATGCCTCCATTTCGACACCGGTAACGCCCACAGTCCTGACAGTTGCTATTATATCAATTTTGCTATTATTCTCGTCTATATTAAAGTCCAAATCCGCACCATAGATATTTATATTGTGGCACATAGGGATTATGTCTGATGTACTTTTGGCTCCCATGATACCGCCAATCTGTGCAACCGACAGAACATCGCCTTTTTTTATCCTTCCTTCGACTATGGCCATTATTGTGCTCCTGTTCATATAGATAGAACCTCTTGCGATTGCTTCTCTTATACTTTCTTCTTTTTCCGACACATCCACCATCTTGGCATATCCTTCTTCATTGATATGAGTTAAGCTTTCCAAGACCATAACCTCCTATTTATTTTCTATTTTATATTATACTTCCTTTTCGAGGATTAAACCATATATAGTTTAAAG
>CAYXAT010000051.1:0-11739 GCA_964462065.1 uncultured Clostridiaceae bacterium
TCGCGGAAGTATTCAGCGGTAAAAAAGCATCGGTAATACCACTAAACAAAGAAGCCCTAAAGAGAGGCGCAGCTTTTATAAAGTAGGCAATAACATGATCTTGGTGTCATCCTGAACGAAGTGAAGGATCTTAATGAAGTGAAGGATCTTAACGAAGTGAAGGACCTTAATGGTCCGAACCATAGGTTTGTCATTCTGAACGAAGTGAAGAATCTTAGAGAATAAGTAATGTAACGTATATAAAGGTTTACTAACCATTCCGGGATTTCTAAAACCCATCATCCACCCTCCAATCCCGGGATGGTTTTTTAATGCCTATATTGTCACTATATATAGAAAGCCTCTTAAATCTGAGTTTTAATTGCAGTTGACTATAACGTAGAATTTCAGTAGAATAGGTAATAATAACAATAAAAATGATTCTGTGAAGCGGAAAAGTATTATAGGTCAATGGCGATAGCGAGCCGGTGTAGAGTGCAAGTCCGGTTGCTACATTTATAAGAAAAAGAGCCGTGGAGAACCGGGTTTAGGCGTGAACCTGCGTTAAAGGAATAAGTGGGCAAGTTTTGTCAATTAGAGTGGTACCGCGGATACCCCGTCTCTTTGTTGGGACGGGATTTTTAAATCCCGGATGTAGCCGAAAGTTTTATGTTTCTTGGAGCTGCGCCACTTGGATGACATTGGACCGAATCGGCTGGCACTTTGAGTGAAACGAAGAGTATTAAAAGCCCTTCGAACATCGCACTCAGGATTATGAACAGTTAATGTAATAATCAAAATGAATATTTATAAATGAAATATGTTGTAGGAGGATATAAAATGGATTTCAAAGTGGAAATAGCTAAGAAAATAAGTGAACAAACAGAAATGGAATCAGAGAAAGTTTTGGATTTAATAGAAATACCGCCCCAGTTTAATATGGGTGACTATGCATTTCCTTGCTTTCAACTTGCAAAGGTAATGAGAAAACCACCTAACATGATTGCAAGAGATCTTGCAGAAAAGTTTGAAAGAGATGAAATACTAGAAAGAGCGGAAGCTGCGGGAGGATATTTAAATTTCTTTATAAATAAAACAGAATATATAAAACAGACAATAAACGAAGTGCTGGAAAAAGGCTTGAATTATGGCAAACAAAAAGGTTATGAGGATAAAACAGTTCTCGTGGAATTTTCTTCTCCCAATATTGCCAAGCCTTTCCATGTAGGACATATGTTTAACACGATTATAGGAAGCGCCATCGAAAAGGTTTTCAGGCATTTGGGCTATAATACACAAAGGCTGAACCATATAGGTGATTATGGAACCCAATTCGGAAAGCTTATATCTGCATATAAAAGATGGGGGAATGAAGAAGTTATAGATAAAGACCCCATTAACGAACTTTTGAAAATATATGTAAAATTTCATGAAGAAGCGGAAAAAGATGAAGCCCTCGAGAAAGAGGGGAGAATGTACTTTAGGCAGCTAGAAGATAACGAACCGGAAGCAATTGCAATTTGGCAAAAGTTCAAGGATTTGAGTTTAAGGGAATTCAAAGAGCTTTATAAAGTACTTAATATAGAATTTGACTCTTATAACGGTGAGAGTTTTTATAGTGATAAAATGCCGGAAATAATTGAAATGTTATATGCCAAGAAACTCTTGGTAGAAAGCGAAGGGGCAAAGATAGTTGATTTAAGTGAATTCAATCTGCCGCCTTGCTTGGTTATAAAGTCTGATGGGGCAACAATATATGTTACAAGGGATTTGGCGGCGGCTTTATACAGGAAGAGGGCCTATGATTTTTACAAAAATGTCTATGTGGTGGGTGGTACTCAGGCATTGCACTTTAAGCAGGTTTTTTCAATAATGAAATTATTGGGGTATGATTGGGCAGATGATTGTGTTCATGTTGGCACAGCTTTAGTTAAGTTTGCGGATAAAAAACTTTCCACGAGGAAGGGTGATGTAATATTTGCAAAAGATGTAATAGATGAAGCTATAACAAAGACTTTAGAAGTAATTGAAAGTAAGAATCCAAATTTGGCAAATAAAGAATTAATAGCAAGACAAGTTGGGATAGGAGCTATAAACTATACTTTTCTAAAGAACAGCAGAGAAAGAGATGTAGTATTCAGTTGGGAGGAAAGTCTAAGCTTTGAAGGAGAATCAGGCCCTTATGTACAGTATAGTTATGTACGTGGGAGCAGCATATTAAATAAAGCCGGAAGTTGCAATAAGGATGCGGATTTATCAGTTCTGACTACTGAAGATGAGTTCAACCTTGTAAAGCTCCTGGGTTCATTCAATGATGCATTAAAAGAAGCTGCGGAAAGGTATGAACCTTTTGTTGTAACAAGATATGTGACAGACTTGGCGAAAGCCTACAATAAATTCTATAACAGCCACCACATATTAAATGCGGAGGAAAAAGTGAAAGATGCCAGACTGGTTCTTACAAAAGCCGTATGTACAGTATTAAAAGTTTCATTAGGTATATTAGGTATAGAAACACCGGAAAGCATGTAATAAAAACCATGTAAATTGAATAAGTAAGACATATATGATATTATTATTTGGAATTCAATTTAGGGGGTCTAAAAATGAATCGAATTTTTGGTACCGACGGTGTCAGAGGTATAGCTAATACTGAATTAAATTCGGAACTGGCATATAATTTAGGCAGGGCGGGAGCATATGTTCTTACCGAGGAAACTCATCATAAGCCGAAAATAGCATTGGGTATGGATACCAGAATATCCTGTGATATGCTTGGTTCTGCACTTACAGCCGGGATATGCTCAATGGGCGGTGAAGCTATCATTTTGGGTGTACAACCGACTCCTGCGGTGGCATATCTTACCAGACACTATAATTTTGATGCGGGTATTATGATATCTGCTTCTCACAACTCTTTTGAATACAACGGTATTAAATTTTTTGATAATAGGGGTTTCAAGCTTTCAGATGAATTGGAAGATAAAATACAGGAAGTAATAGATAATGGCTTGCTGAATCTGCCTAATCCAACCGGGGAAGGGATAGGCAGGAAGATAGAAATAGAAAATGCTACCCTTGATTACATAAGATTTTTAAAAAATACAGTTAATATTGATTTAAAGGGAATGAAAATCGCCTTGGATTGTGCAAATGGTGCTTCATATACTGCAGCCCCCTCAATTTTATCGGAATTGGGGGCTCAACTCATTATTATAAACGATAAACCCGACGGCAAAAATATTAACAAAAATTGTGGTTCTACTCATCCGGAAATATTGCAGAAAAATGTTATAGAAAATAACGCCAATATAGGACTGGCATTTGACGGTGATGCTGATAGGCTTATTGCTATTGACAATGAAGGTAAGGTAGTGAATGGAGATCACATAATGGCTATATGCGGTAAATATATGAAGGCCAAAGGGAGCCTTAAACAAAATACTGTAGTTTCAACCATAATGAGCAATATGGGTTTGGAAATAGCCCTGACAAAGGAGCAATGCAAATTCCTTAGGACAAAAGTAGGGGACAGATATGTTTTGGAGGAAATGCTTAAATACGGATATAATTTTGGAGGAGAACAGTCAGGACATATAATTTTTCTCGACCATAGTACAACGGGGGATGGTATCTTAACCGCATTAAAGCTTCTATCTGTAATGGTAGAAACAGGGTTGGACCTATCAGAACTAAAATCAATTGTAAAAGAATTACCTCAGGTTTTAGTTAATGCCAAGATAAAAAACGGAAACAAAGATAAATACATGAATGATTATGACGTAAAATATGCTATAGAAAATATAGAAAAGAACATGCATAATAGAGGCAGAGTTGTGATAAGACCCTCGGGCACCGAGCCTTTAGTCCGGGTAATGATAGAAGGCGAGGATGAACTCGTGATACGCAGCTATGCCGAAAGCTTGGCATTGCTGATTGAGAAAAAGCTTTCGTAGCGAAATTTTAAAGTTGTAATTAGGAAGGATTTCTTATACTAATAACACCAATAGGGAGTGCTTATAAAAATATTATAATACAACTTATAATGATCAACAAATCATATAAGTTATTAATTATCTATTGATAGATAGAAGAAAAATCAGAATTGTGAAGCGTTAAGTCGAATGCAAAAAACATATTTCCCAAGTGGGGAAAGAGTATAAGTATTTAATGAATAGTTGGTAAAACATATTGATAATTGAAGTTGCAATTTGCAATAGCAAATAGCTGATATTATATTAAACTTGCTAAAAAATAAAAATGTTAATATGATTAATAAGAAATAAATAGTTAAAAATTTATTCATTAGGATGAATGGAATGGAAGAGAGAAACATCTTATTAGTAGCCCCATATAGTGGCTTGTTAAATCTTTGTAATGACATTATAGAGAAGTACGCCTATCCTGTTCAGGCAGTGCAAGGTAGCATCAAAAATATAGAAGATATTATTAGATCATATCAAAACAAATGTACAGAAGTAATAATAAGCAGGGGTGGCACATATTATTCCTTAAAAAAAATATCAGATATACCAGTTGTGGAAATAAAAGTAAACCTTTTTGATATAATGAGGATCCTTAAGGATATAAAATGCTCAAATAAATATATTGGTTTTATTGGATATGATAACGTTGTCTTTGGTGAAGAAGGTCTAAGGGAGATATTTGATGTAAACCTATTTAAAATTAGTCTACAAGAAGGTAAGAATGATTACAAAAAGAAGATTTCTCAAGCTATAAATATGGGAATAACTGTGTTTGTAGGTGATAACATTGGTATTAATATTATCACTGATATGGGACTTACTGGATATATAGTAGAATCTGGAAGAGATACGATAATATCTGCTATAGAGGAAGCTTTAAGAGTACGCGAAATTAGAAGAAAAGAGCAAGCCTTGGCTAAAAGATTTGAGCTAGTAATGGACTATATTAATGATGGTATAATAGCCATAGATGGTGATAATAAAGTAACCGTATTTAATAAAGCAGCAGAAAAACTATGTTCTGAAATTAAGCTCTCTAAGAATGAACTAATCGATATTGTTGGTATGAATTCTGAAATAAATATAATTAATAGAAAAATAGGGGAGATAAAAGAGTTAAAAAATAAGCATATCTTTGCAATCAATAAATCCCCTATACTTATTAATGATATTAATTATGGAGCTATTGCTACAATTCAAAGCGCTATTCATATACAAAAAATAGAACAAGAAATCCGAAAAAAACTAAGTAATAAAGGGTTGGTAGCTAAATATACTTTTGATGATATTATATGTAAGAGTAGAATTATGAAGGAAATTGTAAAAAGGGCAAAAAAATATTCTACTTGTGATTCAACAGTATTAATTATAGGTGAGACAGGCAATGGGAAGGAGCTCTTTGCTCATGGCATACATAATTCAAGTAGCAGGTGTATGAATCCATTTGTTGCAGTAAATTGCGCTGCTTTACCTGAAAATCTATTGGAAAGCGAATTATTTGGGTATGTAGAAGGTGCATTTACTGGGGCTAAGAAGGGAGGGAAAATAGGCCTTTTTGAACTTGCACATATGGGAACAATATTCTTGGATGAAATAGGTGATATGCCTTATAATTTGCAGACAAGGCTATTAAGAGTGCTACAGGAAAAAGAGGTTATGCGAATAGGTGATGATAAAGTAATTCCTATAAATATTAGGGTTATAGCCTCAACAAATAGAGACTTACAAGACTTGATAAAATCTGGTAGATTTAGGCGAGACTTATATTATAGATTAAATATCTTACTGTTGGATATTCCCCCACTTAGATATAGGAAAGACGATATCCGTATACTGGCAAATAGCTTTATTAGGGAGTTTTCTAGCTATAGGGATGGTTTAAAGGGTATAGGAGAGGACGCCATGTTAGCCTTATTGAATTATACATATGAAGGAAATGTTAGAGAACTACGCGGGCTGATTGAAAGAGCTGTTATTATTTCAGAAGGTAATTATATCAGCTTAAAGGATCTCGGTTTACCAGAAAAAAAGTATAATGATGAAAGTAACAAAACTTTAAAGGAAATTGAAATAGATATAATAAAGGATATCCTAAATAGCACTGGAGATAATTATAGTAAAGCTGCAGAAATTCTTGGTATAGATCGCTCAACCATTTATAGAAAACTTAAAGACTGAAAGTTAAAGGTTGAAATATAAGAGTTAAATCTAATTAGTTGTGGCATTTTGCATAAACATTTGCAAGATGCCACACTTTTTATTATTCATGTTAATTAACTGATTTTTAAATAGCGACCTTTTAACTGTATATAGACTAACTAGATTAGTTATGAGATGTGCTTTTATCCGTGTTGGCATAACAATTGCTTATTTATATTTAAAACTACAAGGAGGGGTTATATGAAATTTATTATCCACGATTTATTAAAAGCATTTCCTGGTAAATCAAATGTAGGTGCACTTGGTTTGAGTAATGCTGAATTAATAATTACAGAAAAAATGAAGATTCTATTTGACACAGGAAGCCATGGTGTAAAAACAACATTAATGAAGTCACTAGAAAGTCTGGCTGTATATCCTGATGAAATTGATGCTATTTTTATTAGTCATTTGCATTATGATCACTGCGAAAACGTAACCATGTTCCCAAAAGCTAAATTGATTATTAATAAGGTGGAATGGGATTATGCAATGGAGCAATGCGATGTTTATACACCATTAGAGAACTTACAATACATGAAAACCCGGGATATTACATTTGTTAATAAAGATAACCAAGAAGTCTTCGACGGCATGAGGGCAATATATACACCAGGGCATACTCTAGGGCATATGTCATTATTACTAGATACGAATGAAGGTAATTGGATACTTGCTGCAGACGCTTGTAAGAATCGCGGTGAATTAAAATTAGAAAAATCTGATCAATTTGTTTCAGAACATGATAGTATTTCATCTATTAGAAAAATTAAATCTATTTCTAGAAGGGTATTACCTGGCCATGATTGTTGGTTAACTATAGAAAATGGCGAGGTGATACCGGAACAAGCTGTGATTATGGATATAATGGTAGCGCAAGGTATTTGCCTAGGCAATAGCAGTTTACTCAGACTACAATTATAATTAATCAAAGGAGGAATTCAAATGTTAATAGGTATTTTAATTGGGTTGGCATTATTAATGTATTTAAGCATGCGTGGTTGGAGCATGTTAATAAGTGGGCCTTTATGTGCAATAGTTGTTGCACTGACAAGTAAAATGGATTTGTTGGAATCTTTGACTGATACGTATATGGGAGGTACAGCAGATTTTTTTAAATCTTGGTTTATTATTTTTTTACTAGGAGCACTATTCGGTAAAGTTATGGAAGAATCAGGTGCTGCTGAATCACTAGCAAAAGGAACAATAAAAGTAATAGGAAATGATAAAGCAATTTTGGCAACTATTATAGCAACATCTTTATTAACCTATGGAGGGGTGAGTTTATTCGTTGTAGTATTTACTATTTACCCCCTAGCAGTAGCAATGTTTAAGGAATCCAATTTGCCTAAAAGATTAATACCCGGGTGTATAGGTTTGGGAGCATTCAGCTTTACAGCCATTGCTATACCTGGATCCCCTCAATTACAAAACCTTCTACCAAGAGACTACTTTGGAACTACTACAATGGCGGCGCCTGTAATAGGTATAATATGTGCTGCATTTATATTTATAGCTGGTACTTATTATATGATGCATCGCGCAAAAGAAGCCATAGCAGCAGGGGAAGTTTTTGTGGCTGGTGAAGCAGATTTGAGATATTTAGAATCGAATACCGAAAAAGAATTACCAAATGCTTGGGCTTCAATCATTCCATTATTGATTATAATTGTTTTCTTAAATGTGTTCAAACTTCATGTCATAATAGCTCTTATATCGGGCGTATT
Organism: uncultured Clostridiaceae bacterium; assembly: GCA_964462065.1. Classification (GTDB taxonomy): domain Bacteria; phylum Bacillota; class Clostridia; order Lutisporales; family Lutisporaceae; genus JAAYKT01. Next base: position 7,892 of record CAYXAT010000051.1, read on the forward strand.
AGCAGGCGCATTACTGTTTTTTAAACATATAAAAAGTATTAAAAATATTATAAATACTGGGGCAAAAAACTCTATGCTAGCGATTTTGAACACATCCTTTGCTGTGGGATTTGGTACTATTGTTAAAGTTGCCCCAGGCTTTACACAATTAGTAAAAGGACTTGATAAAATAGCTTTTGGAAATACTTTGATTTTCGAGACAATTTCAATCAATGCATTAGCTGGCATAACCGGATCAGCCTCTGGAGGTCTGGGAATAGCACTTGAAGTACTAGCAGATAAATTAATGGCAAGTGGCATAAATCCAGAGGTATTGCATAGAGTTGCTTCAATCTCTGCAAATGGTTTGGATTCATTACCACAATGTGGTGCGGTTTTGACGCTACTAACTGTATGTGGCTTGACGCATAGGGATTCTTATAAAGATATATTTGTTACAACTGTAATAATAAATATATTAGCCGCAGTATTGGCAATAATTTTAGGTTCAATGGGAATAGTATAATTTAAAACTTTACATTATTCGGGGAACTTAGCCAATTAAACTGAATTTACATGACTTGGGCTGCTTAACTTGATTTATGTTATATTCTACGAATGGGTTAACTAAAAGCCAATGTTTTAACGTATTACAACTATTTTAGTTATCCATGTATAGCGTATATACTCTATAACAATAAATAAATATATTATTATATTTCTTAATTGGAGTTGATAAATTGATAAAAAAGATACTAATTTTAAATGGAAAGGATAATGTTGGAGTTGTCCTGGAAGATTTCAAGGAGGGCGATTATGCACTAGTAAAAGATAAAAAGATTGTTGCAAAGGAGGCAATTGAATTTGGTCATAAGATAGCATTAAAGAATTTAGCTAAAGAAGATGTCGTTCTCAAATATGGTGAAGAAATAGGTTATGCAATAAAGAAAATAGACATGGGGCAGTGGGTACACAAACATAATATGGGCTGCAGGCGTGGTAAATAGGAGGGTTTTTATGCATTTTATGGGGTATAAAAGAGAAAATGGTCAAGTAGGTGTAAGAAACTATATAGGAGTAATTCCTTCTGTATTTTGTGCAAACACAGTTGCAAAAAGGATAGCCGAACAAGTTGAAGATGCTGTGTATTTAAATCATCCACTCGGTTGCAGCCAAGTAGGGGAAGACTTGGAGATTACTGCAAGAACATTAATTGCTATGGGAAACAATCCAAACCTTGCTGCGGTGTTAGTAGTGGGCTTGGGGTGTGAACGTTTTACTCCTGATGAGTTTGTTACGGAACTTTCAAAGTCTCAAAAGCCTGTTGAAAAGATAGTGATACAAGAGGAAGGAGATACCCTCACAACTATTGAAAAGGGCGTAAGAATTATAAAGAAGTGGGTTACAGAATTTTCGATGCAAAAAAGGATAGAATGTGATATTAAGGACTTAACTATAGGCGTTAAATGTGGAGGAACAGATGCCACATCTGGTATAACCGCCAACCCTGCTGTTGGGGTAATGAGTGACCTAATTGTAGATAATAACGGAACAATAATCTTTTCCGAAGTCACTGAACTACTTGGTGCAGAGCATATTCTAGCTTCTAGGGCTATTAATGAGAACGTTGCTAATGATATAATAAATACTATTAAAAAAACAGAAAATAAATTAAGAACTATCGGAACTAAAGAAAAGTTTGCACATAGAGGCGCGCTTATTTCAACAGGAAATTTTGATGGTGGCGTTAGTTCAGTCGTCGAAAAGGCGCTAGGCGGTATTTACAAGTCTGGCACAAGACCAATTCAAGGTGTATTAGGATATGTTGAAAGACCAAAGGAGCAAGGTGGTGTATTCTTAATGGATTCGCCTGGACATGATGGAGAGGTCGTAACAAGCCTTGTTGGTGGAGGTTCACAAATAATTGTATTTACAACCGGAAGAGGTACACCGACCGGATTTCCATTCGTGCCTGTAATTAAAGTTACAGGTAATACTTTTACATTTGAAAAAATGAATGAGAACATTGATATAAATGCTGGCACTATTATTTCTGATGGTGAAAGCCTTGATTCAAAAGGAAAGGAAATACTTGATATGGTTTTGGATGTAGCTTCAGGTAAAAAAACTAAAGCTGAGATACTAAAACATGATGAACTATTTTGTATTACAAGGGTTTAAGCATAAATTATTGAAAATATTATCGCCGATGAATTATATCGGCGATAATATTTTTTGAATGATGGATATGTTCGCTTAAAATTGAAAGCATTACCAACGTAAGCGTAAAACACAACAGTACATAGAAAAATATCGACAAAAGTAATACAATCACAATAAAAACTTGAAAAACTCTAATTACAGTTTTTCAAGTCGGGATGGAGTGATTGTAATGAATACTAGAAAAGTGGCTGCAGAATATAGACTTACTAAATGGACAGGGATAATACAAGAAAGAAAAAACAGTGGCAAAAGTATAAAGAATTTCTGCCTGGATACCGGGATAAGCATGCATTCATATTTCTACTATCAAAAGAAACTGAGAATGGTAGCATGTGAAGAATTAGTAAAGGGAAATGAAACGGCTGAATTGGTCCCAGCCGGATGGATACAACTAACGACAGAAAAACAAAACCTAGCTGCAACAATAGATATAGAAATAGGCGGCTGCCATGTTAATGTAACAAAGAAATAGACCCTGAACTGTTTAAGCAAGTTTGCCTGGTATTGAGGTCTTTATGATGAAGTTTAGCGAAAAACATGTATATATATTGCAGACCAACAGATATAAGAAAGCTATAAGAAAGCAGATAAATGGATTAATGACATTAGTAAAGGAAGTTTTCTCCCTTGATCCCTGAATATGCCGCATGAAATTGTGCATCACAACCGACCAAAATGAGCATCGCTTCCGCTGAAATTTTACACTCCTGCCGCAGCGGTTGTGCATAGATTTTTCACACTCTGTAATACTACATTTATACACCTATGGAATAAGGTGTAAATAAATTGAGGAGGTCATAGAGATGACCAATTACAGAGAGATTTTAAGGCTTAACAGCCTTGGAATCAACAAAGTTAACATAGCAGCAAGCTGCCTATGTTCAAGAAATACCGTAGCAGCTGTTCTGCAAAAAGCGAAGGAAAATAATTTAGACTATCCTTTGCCTAATGATTTGTCAGACAAGCAGCTTTCGGAAGCACTCTTTCCACCAAGCAAATTGAAACCGATGTACAAAATGCCAGATTACGATTATGTACATCATGAAATGGCTAAAAGCGGTGTAACATTAACGCTTTTATGGCTCGAATATTGTGATGCATGCCGTGAATCCGACGAAATACCATATCAATCCTCGCAATTTAACAAGTATTACAATGACTATCTGAAAGTAACAAATGCTACGATGCACATTAATCACAAGCCGGGTGAAATTTTGCAAGTTGACTGGGCTGGTGATATCGCACATGTTGTTAACACCGATACTGGCGAATTAATTCCGGCTTATGTATTTGTATCTTCATTGCCATATAGCGGATATTCGTATGTAGAAGCATTCTTCTCCATGGAGCAAGAATCTTGGATCAATGCTTATGTCAATGCATTTAAATATTATGGAGGAATAACTCGCATAATACAATGTGACAATCTGAAAACCGGTGTTAATAAACACACACGAAATGAAGTTGTACTTAACAAAAGTTATCAGGAGATGTCAGAACACTATGGTACAGCAATTATACCTTGCAGAGTGAGAAAGCCAAAAGATAAAGCTCATGCTGAAGGTCAGTAGGAATAATATCCACATACATTCTTGCTGCTATACGAAATCAACAGTTTCTCTCACTAACCGAACTTAACGAATCTA
>CAYXAT010000052.1:0-11685 GCA_964462065.1 uncultured Clostridiaceae bacterium
GTATCTTTTTGATTTTTTAATTCTTCAAAAGCATCCAACACCTTATAATACATAGAATGTTCTTTTTCTCCTTCTCCCTTTGCGTAGACCTTTAGCTCATCTATAGCATCTTCATCCAAACCTTTATCAAAGCGGCTGAACAATTCAATAAAGCTCTGTATTAAATTGGATAAATTACTTTGTGTAAAATGCAGGAAATTAAAAGGAAAAAGCTCCTTATCCCCCTTCTCCAAATTATTTAAACATCTACTGACACGCTTGGGAATAGCGTCTTCGGCTACCCCTCGCTTAATCCAGCTATCCATGCAATAGGCAGTAAACTGCCTTTCCAATACGGCGGAAGCATTTAAAAAAACTTTTGGGGGCTCCACTATACCCTGTATCATCTCCAAAGGATCACCGTAAAAATAAAGGTCATGAGGTCTTGCATTGGCAACAGTTATAGTTAAAGCATTACCGTCTTTACGGCCGGCTCGTCCCATCCTTTGCAAATACTGTGCTTGACCAGGAGGCATATTAGCTAAAACAATAGTGGAGAGAGCACCTATATCGATACCCATCTCCAAAGTAGGAGTACAGGAAATCAGATTTGTTTCCCAAGGTTTTTGGTCTATATAATCCTTTTTAAAAGTATTCTCCAGTTCCTCCCTCGTGTTCCGAGTCAAAAGACCTGTATGTTCTTTTGCCATAACACGAACCCTGTCTCCCGTGCTATAAAGCTTACCATAATAATCAAGCCCCTGCTCTTCCCTTTCAAATAATCTACCGCTGCAATTTCTTCTCAAACAAGGAGCGCCAATCCATAGCTCTTTATTTTCTTCTGAAACGCTGATTTCGGAGCCGCATTTATCACAAATCAATTGCTTTACTTTTGTAGATACCACCACTTGTGATTTATCAAGGGCATATACCGTATATTCCTCTGAGGAAGGAATAGTAACAACAATATCGGCTTTAATTAACTCCTCCAATACTATATTTCCCATTAACTCCGGTATATCTTCTCCTATAAAAAACTCATCTATGCAAACATCAATCCAGCGAATATATTTAGTATTGCCTGTGAGAGTATCAAAGTTCCATATCCGTTTTGCCCTTTCCTTAGGCTTATATATAAATCGAGGAACATTTCGTCCCGATTGTACTCCCGGCATCCATTTTGTAATTTTATTTGAAAGTTTAAACGAATCTCCATTTTCTTTAACAAAAGAATTAAATGCCCTGTCATTAAATCCACCGTTGGACCGCATAATATGCAAAAACCCTATCACCATTTGATTAAATATTTCAATAGGACTTTTTGTTAGCACACCCAATTCGTTTATTATCCTAAGCTTTACTCTTTCTGAAATGGCTTCTATCTTTTCCCTATCAAAGCTTAAAACCGAACAACCGGACTTTTCCAATGTCCTCCCTATACGGGAACTCATCCCTAATTCCAGCATAATCTCATATTTCAATCTTTTTTCTATCCTTGATAAAAGCCGTTTCCCCACATTATCTTTTGCCAATACTCCATTTACTTTCATTCTTTCATAAGCGCTCATCCAAGTCATATTAGGCGGAATGAAATATCCCGTGAACTCTTCATCACTTAACTCCTTACGCAAATACTCAATGAACCTGTCTTGAAAATCCCTTAAAGACAATGTTTTTTCATTTTGTGCAAACCGCTGAATTTCACTTCGCAAACCGAATTTCCAGGTACGATAATTAAAAAACCCGGCTCTATGGGCAGCATCCTGGACATTATCGGAAAAAGCAAGAAGCTTTTTATCATCATTAAATTTTGAAGAATAAAGCTGTGATATTTCAGCACTGATAGCTGTCGCACTCCTGAGACCCATCAAGGACAAGCCCCGGCGACTGCCGCAAAACGGACAGACATACTGCTTATATTCTTTTTTCCCTACAACATTATTAATAGGTATAGCAACCTTTATACTCGGTTCTCCGCAAGAGGAACATTCATTTTTCCCTTTACCCATATCCAATTGAAGGCAATGAGTGCACAATCGTGCCGGAATCAAATCCGAAGAAAGCACTCCGTCTTCATAGGGAAACACCATTTTAATTTTGCTGTCATAGCTGAAGTACAAATTATAAAAAGTATGTAAATCAGCCATAGTCATATTGCTTCTCTCGTTACATATACTTACCCACCCTGTTTCACCGCAGTCACGGCAATTTATAATGGGTAGATAATGTTTTGCCTGATCGCCATTCAAATCCGCTTCTATAGCATACTCAATATTATCTTCACTGACTTTGCCAAGCAATCTTCGTAACTCTCTAATCCAAAACTGAACGGAAACACTGAGAAAAGGCCTAAGCTTTCCCGCCTCTCCCGTCCTTCCGTGAGAAATCAAAGCAAATAAAGCATCAAGGGCAACATCCGGGTTGCTTAGTTTTGAAATCTCGGGATTTTTATTTCTTAAAACTTCGCAAATATATTCTTCCTGAACATAATTACCTGCCATAGCTTCAATCGCCTGTCGGGCAAAATCATGTTTCATTAATTGTTCACTTAATTTTAGCCTTGTATCATCTGATAGAATATGAGATTTATCAAAATTCTCATCAAGCCAACTATATGCGGCATAAGAAAGATAAGACTCAATATCACCTTCATTTACAATCTCCTGAAGTTTTTGGCATTGTTCCTCCGTGGGAAATGAAAAATCCTCCCCTTCATAACCTGCAAAAAACTCTTCGGAGCTGAGCCTATCCTCTGTAATTACCGAATCCTCATCAAAATGCTCTCCAAATACTTTAGCCGCATATTCTCTTATATATTCGCCATTATCTTTAGACCCCATAGTAGCGGAAGTTCCTATACAGCATAGATAACCCTGCTGAGTAAATAATCGGGCTTTTAATCTCCTCAACAAACAAGCCAAATCCGTTCCTTGAGCTCCGTCAAAGGTATGGAGTTCATCCACCGCAATATATTTTAAAGCAATAGGAGTATTATCCTTCCAAAGCATGGCATCTTTGGGACGAAGCAATAGATAATCAAGCATTTTATAATTAGTCAATAAAATATCCGGCGGTTTTGAAAGCATGGTATCCTTATCCGTAATAATTCTTTTTTCCGTCATATAACGGGAAGCGTTTTTCTCATAGCCTCCTAAATACATCCCTGCCGTTATGTTTCCTCTCAAATTCAGACTCTTATAAATAAGCCCTGCAATGCGTTCTGCCTGATCAGATGCAAGTGCATTCATAGGATATATTATAAGAGCTTTGATACCCGGCTCCCCCTTATGTCTATAACAATATTCAAGTATAGGATATAAAAAACATTCCGTCTTGCCGCTGCCTGTACCCGTTGCAATCAATGTAGAAAGGCCGTCTTCTCCCGTAAGTCGTTCAAAGGCTTTTTGCTGATGCAAATGTGGCTTATATTCCGGCTCAAAGGCAGTGAATTTCGTCACATCCTCTTCTCCTTTTTTGAAGGGCAATTGAACCGCATAATAAGGTTCCCGAAAGACAGAGTTTTTTTCATCCAATAAATTTGATAAACTTCCTTTAAAAGCATGATTGGACATGGGAAATGTTGTTTTTATATAATCACATAAACCTTTTTGCAATTGTTTTGCCAATACTGACGGAATCATGGATTTGCCTCCTTTCCCATACTATATTTCATCCTTATATTTCTCCTCAAAGAAGGCCCAAGCTGTCTCATAATCCTCTTCTCTATCGCATTTATCAAAAGGTGCCAAATATTCTATAGTTCGTTCTATAGGTCCTCCCGGCATAGTATCGTCTGTTATGGTTCGATAAAACCTTTCTCCCGGTAGCGCTTCCTTTATTCTTTCAAATTCAGGCCTTTTATAACCCACTTCCGTAAGGCTTCGATTATTTGTAAATACGATTCTTCCCTTTTGATCATACCAAGTATCGGCTTCATATTGCTGTAAGACGGGGAATTGAATACGATATATGGTTTTAAGCTGTTCCAAAGTCATACCAAGAGCCATAGCTGTAAGGACATCTATTTCAACCAATGCCTGTCGCCTTTCATAATCTGTGCGCAAAGGAGTATCCCAAGTCCATTGGGAAGTAAGATTACTAAATTTTTCAGGGCGTAAACGAGGATCTGATTTTGACCAAGATAATATATTAAAGCTATCATCATATCCCTTTTCCCACATATCTTTATATTGAACTATTAGAAAATTTAATAACATACTTCTCGCTAATAATTCCTTTATAGTAACAACATCTCGAATTAAGGGGAATACCCTAATTAAATCCCATTGTAAATTGGCTTTCCCCATAATTTTTATAAAAAAATCATATGGGATAGATGCCCATAGAGCGTTGCATAATATAGCATCATTTAGATTCTTAACAGAAAGTCCAATAATCCCATGTATGTGGGTCGCTGATGCAACAGGCATACAAGCAATAAGTGTTCTTTCTCCGCTTAAATTCAGCATCTTCCTTGCAATTACTCTATAAGAATTATTCGCTTTAACACCCCAACCTGTTATCGGTATGCGACGAATATAATCATTATATTCACAATTAGGTGAATAATTACATCGCTGTAGATAATCCTCATATATTGATAGTAATTCAATATTATCATAATCACTATTTATTCTGCATATCCTGCGTGAAGATTTAAACAATGGATTTGCAACTCCGATATGTGGACCTGAGTAAATTAAGTCTAATGTTGATTCGGGGAAATGAACATTTCTCACTATTGTACCGTTATTTTGTGCATTTGTTTCATGCCACATCTCAGTCATAAAAATCTCATTTTCAAAAGACCCTATAGTATCTTCTTGCATATAAAAACAAGATAAAACATGAATAAAAGATTGTGCATGAATCACCGGTAGTCTGGCTTGTTTCCAATTATCACTACCATCAAATAATTTTGCAAATAGTTTAAGCTCATTCTTTCCAATCTTTACAATGCGTCCCGGATGTCCTTTTGTATTCCATTTATTGTTTTCATCTTTTATACCGGGAATAACACCGGTTATTGAGTAATCATAACACTGTTCAATGGTAGTTACTGCAAATATATTCCCAACAAAATTAAATGTTTCAGTGGCTAAATTGCAATATACATTTAGATTGAATGCTTTACTATGATGTACTTCAGGAAACAATTTCAATTCGTTAATAAATTGAAAGCTGTATCTAAGTTTAGGATATGTCTTTTCTCTTAAATGTCCACCATTTGGATCATCATATACGGTTTCAGGATGCAAAAAAGCTGAAACACCGGTTTCCCCTGCAAATTGCCATGCTTGGGGTAAAAAGCATTTATATAAATTGGTTTGCTGACCTTTTAAATCATTATAATTTTGTAAAGCATTTAAGAAGTTTTGCAACCCGGAAATAGATTCATATTCTGAAAAGTATAATTCCATTGTTTTTTCATTTTCCAATGCCTCAGCTCTACGGTATGTGGTTTGTGTAGCCGTTAAATCCTTTACTGCAAATATAGGATGTTTATCCGATAAAACTGCTTTTTCATTCCACTCAATCTTTATCCAAGGAGGATTACCCAATATTAAATCAAAACCCCCTCTATCCAAAAATAAATCTGCAAACTCCAATTCCCAATGGATAAATTTTTGTTTTCCTGCAATGCTTCTTACCAATGCTAGTCGAGGCTGTTGTTCGCATAGTTTTTGAATATCCACTATACCTTCCCCTACATATTTCTCATCCACATCCATTATTAACTGCTCATATTCATTGGGAAACCATGAAAGCTGTCCTTTGTCGAATGCATTACTTACTCCTTTAAAGGTATCTATAGTTCCTTCCAATATCAGATACATTTCAGCGATAAATTCATTTCTTGTAGGAAGCAAATGAGCTTTGTCTATAGGCCAAAACCATAGGGAGCACCAATAATCCATAGCAAATTTCAGTCTGGCGTAGGGTCCCGCATTTCTTTGCTCCTCTGATTTATATAAAGTTTTATACAGGATATCCTTTTGCCTAATGGTTATGTAAGAAGACTTTTTCTCTTCTTCCCCACCGTATATGGAAAGTGAGTCGGATGTCCTTCTTCCTATTTCTTTGCGAAGCTCTATCTGTTTTGTCCATAATTCATCAATAATAGCAGACAGTCGGAGAAGGTTTTGTATCTCATCTTCGTTATAGGGGCTGATAAACTCCCTTCTCCATGTCCTTATAGCAGCTATTTCATCAGGTGCTAAGTCTCTGATTACCCTGTCTCTATAATCAGCCATGCCGGAATCTCCTGTGAGAAAATGATAAACCTGCTTTTTAGGCATTCTTTTACTTCCCAAAGGAACTCTTATAGGTGCATTATCATACCATCTGATTCCTGTAGCATTTGTTTTTAGTTGCTCTATGCGGTAACATTGTCTCCTTGCTCCTATCAAAGAATTGCCGCATACCAATTGGGTACCGAACCAAGGTACGAATCCCCCTTTATAAATAGTGTTAAGCCATAGGGATACTTCCCCTAATTCCACTGCAATGGGGTTTAAGTCTATACCGTAAACATTTCTGTCGGCAATATACATTTTTACTTTTTGCAACTCGTTTTGTCGTTCTTCATGAGAAATCAGCTCGCCTAATTCTTTTTGCTTTCTATCCAAATAGGCTTCCGCCAATTGATTTATTGCCTCGTTTAAGAAAGCTGCACTGCCCATTGCAGGCTCGCAGACAGTAAGATTTAAGATATCATCAGCGGATTTTCCTTCTAAAAGTTCTTTTAATGCATATTTGACAAGGCATTTTGTCAATACTTCCGGTGTATAATAGGATGCGGATTTTTCTCTTTCCCGTCCTGCAAGACGATAAATAAAAGTACCTTTTTCATACTTGCGAAGTTTACCGTTCGGGTACCTGACTCTTTCATCTTCCGTATAATTATCAAGCTTATGTTCGGGAACAAAGTATCCTACATCCAATTCGTTGAATTCGTCTCGAGCTCGCTTTACTTCAAACAATGTTTCCTCGGCTATAAAACCCCGATAGGACAAAAGTGCCTCATACACTGCTCCCATCTGGTTTATCCCCAAAGCCACATAGGATATCCGCCCTCGTCTGTCATTTCTCCTCCCAGTTGGCCGGGTAATACTCATAAGGTCTATTATTCGGAGCATTACTTTATTTCTCATTTTTGCCTCAGTCAATAATGGGGTATATTCAGGGTCAAAGATATGAGCCTTTAAAGGGTCGATAGTAAATATATAATATAAAGATTCTTTATCTGAAAGTTCTTTTAATTCTTCTTCGGTAACGGGGTAACCGTTATAGATCAAATCAAAAAGCTTGGATAGAGTTTCGTGGATATAATAGCCTTCTCCTATTTCGCTTATTTCTTCTCTTGCTTTGTCTGTTATATCCCTCAAACTTTCCAAAGAATATCCCTTTGCATAGGTTCCGGATTTGATAGGGGCATAGCCTAATTCAGGTCTTGCTTCTATAAAGAACATAAAGAGCGTCCGATACATATAACGCAAACATTGTATAGACAATTCTTCCACATTTACAGGCTCTGCTTCCAAATCTACGCCTAATCTGTTTTTTCTGTCATATAATACTTCGTTACCCAATAATTCTACAGATTCACGGAGAGCATATTTTAAATCCTGTGAAACACTGTTGGCATGTCTATGGCTATTTTCATCAAAGGTATCCAATAAAGTGCTGCCTCCAACAGGACAGAGACTTTCTCTGTGAAGCAATACACTCATAGCCTGTAAAGTGCTGTCCTCCCGATAACGGAAAATATCGTTTAAGGAGAACTCTATATATCTTTTTTCATTCCATTTATTTCGATCAAGAAGTGCTATTGAATTCTCTCCTATTATAATTATCCAGCGAGGGGGTTCCTGTAATGTAAAAAACAGCTTTGTCGCTAAATCCTCATTATTTATCGGTGATTTGCATAGCATAGAGTTTTCAGCGGTATTTCCGTCAAAGGATATTTCGTGAAGGAGAGGTATTTCTTCATGAGCATCATTATAAGACAGGATGACCCAAAGCAAAGGAGCACCGTTTGCCTTTTTTATTTCTTTATATATAAAGGCGTTGTTTTCATCGTTTTCATAAGGTATGTTAAAAGGCTCCGCTTTTTCGTATCCTAAAGCTTCCAAATATCTATCCGCCAAATTCTTTATATGAGTAGGCATTTCTCTTGTCCTGCCTCGCAAACTTATTTCGTGTAACATATAGTATTGCCTTGCAGTTTCTTTAAGTAACGACCAAGGTGTCCTTATATTATCCGTCTTTGCTTTTTCTCTCCAATCTCTTATAATGCCTGAAGCATTTTCTTCAAATATTGAATTAATGTAGTGATTGGTAAAATACTCATTGGCAAACTTTATGCCTTGTAAATCCATAGCCATATTATTTCACCCCCGTAAGAACAGCTATTACTTGTATATAAGGATTGTCCTTTATTTCAAGAGTATCCGTTACCCAGTTTTCAAATCCGTTAAAAATCTTCTCTATTTCTCTCTCTTTTGCAGTTTTTTTCCGTTCATCTTCAAATAGCGACAATTGATATTCTTTATGTCTTCCTTGCAATTCCGCCAATTTATCCAATTCTTCATTTATAAGAGGGTCTATCTTTTTTAAATAGTTTTCACTATGTCTGCTCATAATGGTTTTTGCATGCTCTACAGCCTGTGGCAAAAGAGCTTCAGCAGCTTCTCCATCCGTCAAGGCATTTCTGTTTGGCATATCATTTCTCCCGTAACCGGATTTTAAGACTGTTTCTTCCAAAGTAAGCTCTTCTTCGAAACGACCGTTTAAATATCTTAGTCCGAACCATTCATCAATTACCGGTGCGGATTTTCTGTTAGGTATAATTCCTGCCATAATAAAAATAAATTCATTTTCCATAAGTTTTTGAGGAATGCCTATGATAGGTGCCTCTCCTCTGCCGTACAAAAGACCTGCCTTGTCATTGAGCCAATCAAATACCGGGTGTAAAGGCCAAAGAAATTGAGTCTTAGGCCAAGCGGTATCCTCCATATTGTTTTGCATGCTTCTTTTCATTTCTTCCATACAAAACTGTTTATCCGGACTCAATTGCAAATAATCCGTTTCCGGTATGGCTTCTTCCGGTAGTAATGCAGTAAGTCTGCGACTTAAATCTTTTGTGATTTTTATTTCCAAACCATCCACCGTTGATAATTCATTATAAGAATATTGTTCTGTTTGAGAAAAATGTTCCAATGCACTTTGTAAATAGTTCTTGTCACTATAAAAAGTCTCTTCCCTTGCTACTACCGGTGGTTTTTCATCCCCTTTAGCTCTTTTCATCAGAATTTCAAAAGGGTTAAAATCATCCACCTTTTCTTCCAATTCTTTGTCAAATTCCCCCGGGCCAATACCTTTTTCTATAGCGGTGGCGGTTATAAGTTCCTCTTCTTCTTTATTGAAAGCGCCCATCAAAAATGCCGGGTCTCCTATATTTTTATAGGCCTGTTCCTCTTTGGTAACCAATATTTCCATGATTCTCATATCCCCTTTGATTTTTTCGTTAATGCTTTTTATGAGGAAATATCGAATATCCGGCTGCTCTTTCTGACCGTAGCGGTCTATTCTTCCGTTTCTTTGTTGAAATACCATCAAAGACCAGGGAATATCAAAATGTATAAGCCTATGGCATAGGTAATGCAAGTTTATTCCTTCGGATGCCACATCGGATGCTACTAATATCCTTATAGGCGATTCTTCTCTGCCAAAATTTTCGACTATGTCTTGCTGTTCTCTGTCGCTCATTCCCCCGTAGAGTTCTTGTACCGCTTCTTCTTTAATGCTAAGGTCTTTGCGAAGTCGATTGGCAAGATATCGCATGGTTTCTATTCTTTCAGTAAATATGACAATCCTGTCTTTTTTATTTTCAGGACTCCAACGATATTCTTTATCTTTTAAAAGCTTCAATAGCTTGGTATATCTTGAAAAGAATTCAGGGGTTATTTCTAAAAGAGCTTCTTTCAGCTCTGCTAATTTTTCAATATCTGTCATCTCTGATGAAGTATATCTTTTCTCCAATTTTTTTAGTCGCTCATCAATACTTTTTATACAGGCTGCCGGACTGGAAAACATAGCTTTTTCCAAGCTTGTTTTAAATAATTGTCCTGCTATACGAGTTTTGTTCATATCCATTTTTAATTGCATTTCTGCGAAGATTTCATATGCTCTTTCTTCTTCGGCAGATGCGGTACATCTTTCTATGCTGACTTTTCTTTCTTTAAAAGAATCCAACACTTGGTCTTTAACATCCTTTTTAAAGCGGCGAATACAAAGCCCTTTTATATCATTTTCAGTGTAATCATGGGGGTTGGCTATGGCTGTAGGGTCTAGCATATTCATAAGGGAGGCGAAGCTTTCGCTGCGGCCGTCATGGGGCGTAGCAGAGAGCATAATCAGTGTATCGGAACGATCCGCCAATACTTTGGCGAGTCTTGCTCTTTGGGCTTGTCGTCCTCCTCTTTCCGCCACATTGTGGACCTCGTCCATTACTATGATATCCCAATTGGCATTTTCCAAATGAGTCCTATATTCTAAATCTCTTTTTAATGTATCCATAGAGATTATTGTTTTATCATAATAGAAAAAAGGATTATAATTTGTAGGAAGTTGTGAGCGAATTTTCGCTATTTTAGTTGAATCGAGTCTAACCAAAGGTATGGTAAACCTATTCCACAGTTCCTTTTGAAATTGGGTCATCATGCTTTTTACGGTAACTACAAGAATTCTTTTGCCCTTTCCCCGAGCCATAAGTTCACTAATCAATATTCCCGCTTCAAGGGTTTTTCCAAGTCCCACGGTATCGGCAATAAGTATTCTTTGACGAGTTTGCCTTAAAGCAAGTTGTGCCGGTTCTAATTGGAAGTTCATCAAATCCATTGCGGCTTTGTTTCCAATATGGAGTCTGCCGTCTGTGGGAGTCTTTTGCCGCCATTTGCTTTCGATGAATAAGCGTGATTTTCTATATAATCGGGAATCATCGGCTATTAGTTTTATTTTTGCAGGATTGACTTGTTCTATTTTTTCAATATCGGTAAGAAATATTGCTTCAAAATCTTTCACTAATTCTGATATGCCTGTGCAGAAAATTGTCTTTTTGCCCAAGCTATTGGTCTCTACTTTTTTTATCATCCACTCTTCATCACGAATAATTACACGCATCCCCGGAGCATAATCCATTATTCCCTCACCCCATTTGTATCTTAATAAAAAGGTTTTTATAACGTGCATTCCTATTAAACGGTTACCTTTACATTAATCCTAACAGTGCTCATACTCTGATTGTAACAACCATTTTTCTTTATTCCATACTTACTAAATATTCTCCATAAATTAGTTTAATCCTTCATATTTTGTGTTTTGTTTTAATTGCCAGTGAACCATTGGTTGTACCATTTATTATATTATTAGATACCGTCAGACTATGTCACACAGGTACTTATAGATTTCCCATCGTGAATTGGATTTACTACCCGCTCCTTTGAACAAACTGTTATAGATACTTTGAATTGGTTAAAGAAAGAGGGGAAGATATGAAACAAAGAAATCTCGGAAATGATAAAATGCCAAACTGTAAAGATTTAAAATGTTGGGCTGAATATATCGCGACGTAAAACAGGGCATCAATTCCCTATTATCTCCTACGCCTATTATTCTTAAGAAAATCATACATATCTTCCAAAT
>CAYXAT010000053.1:0-6282 GCA_964462065.1 uncultured Clostridiaceae bacterium
AAATCATATTCTGTACCGGCTATTTTAATCATTTTTTTATTGCTTGATTTAATGGTTACAGTTACATTTTTGGTTGCAGTTTCATCACCTTTTTTAAAGGTAATAGTAACTGTTTCAGTTGCATCTCCTTCAGAAATTTTTTGGTCTTTAAGTTTTATTGCATTACCGTTTATCTCTAAATAAGTTCCGCTAGAGGAAATTGCGTAGCTAAGATCTATACCGCCATCCGCCGTTTCACCTTCAAGTAGCTTAACGACTGTGCTTGTAACATCAACGCCGACTCCTACATCCTTTGCAATTTCAGCTATTGCCTTATATTTTTCTGCTTCGGCATTTACCGCCTTTTGGTCGTCAGTTTCTTCTAATGTTTTTACTGCTATTGCCTCAGTATCCCCTTGGTTTTCCCCACCTGTTACAACTAATTTAAAGTCATAAGCCGTAGATGGTGTTAAGCCCGTTACGATAGCTGAAGTGGATTCCGGAGTCAATGCTGCTTTGGTTGCTGCATCTATCCAACTATTTTCTCCTTGCAGAGATTTCTGTATCTTTACGCCGGTGGCATCTATTGCCGCTGTCCAGCTAAAACTTGCAGTGGTGTCGGTAACTTTTGTGTTTTGGAAATCTGCTATTGGTGTATCTTCTTTAATGATTATTTTATAGTATTTTTCGTTATGTTTTGCATAGACTATTGTTTGATTCTTTTCATCAAAGTTTATAGTATCTACAGCATTGATTGTAGTTCCATCAAAGCCACCAGTCTTAATATCCGTTATTTGAGTGTCTTTGCCTGCACATATATTACTTCCCTTAAGCTCAGTACCTTTTGCCACATGGTAGGTTATCTCTATGGGTTTTTCATCAGAATCTCCATCACCAGCACTCCAAACCGCTGTTCCCTTATAAGCCGCTACTCCATTGCCTATGGAAGGCATTATATTACTGATATCTACTCCCTTGCTTCCTTTAGCTTCTACGATTACATCAATAGTTGCCCCATCTTTAAGTTTAATTTGATTATTATTACTTTGAAAGTATATACCGCTTACAACAGTTGTATCAGAATTAAAGCTGTTGCTTATTTTTAAAGTTCCATCTCCTTCTATGGTCACTTGGTTTCTAAATTTAAGTCCTGGGGTTACATGTATATTATTTGTTATTTCACTGGTTCCCTTTAATTCAAGGTCTAATTGGTATATTTCGCCGCTTGGAACTCCTAAGTGATTTCCTTTGTAATTATTTAAAGTTAAAGTGTTGGTAAAATAACTCCAAGTTAAATTAGTAAACTTCTCTAATATCCCATTTATGAGCGAAGTTTGAGTAGTAACTCCAAGGTCAATATCTAATTTTTTAGGCTCTCCCACAGTCACAGATACGCTTACATCATTATTAGGCATAATGAAGGTAAATTCCTCGCCGATTTTAATCTCGTTCACATCCGCTTTTTTAATGCCTACTAACTCTACTCCAATTAATTCTTGTCCTTCTTGCGTATAAGTTACTATCATAGTTACTTGATTGCCTTTTTTAGCAATGTTGACAATTGAATCACTCACTTTAAATTCAACTACACCATTACCTGATGAGGTTAAAGTATATTCATCTGTATAGGTCACTACTATTGTTGTATCTTCTGTGATAGTGAAAGTATATTTATTATCCGTTAGTTCTGCTTGTTTGTTCTCTCCATTAACTGTAAAAGTCTTTAGTTGTTCTCCATCGTAAGGGATTACTGTTACAGTTACTTTTGTGTTCTCATCAATTAAACCCTCCGGTGGATTTGAGGTTAGCCCATCACCATCTAATGTCAATGCATACTTAGTAATAGCTTCTGTTGCCGGGAAGGTTATAGTTAAGTTTCCTTTTTTAGGGTCATTGTTATCTACGTCAAAAGAAACTGTTGCATCATCGTAGTTAAACTCTGTTGAATGATTGAAGGAATAGCCTTCTTTTGCTGTTAAAGCAACTTTGGCAATGTATACTGTATCCGATTCAAACTCGCCAAATACTTGGGTTTCCTTATCTCCATCTTTTTTATACCAAGTTATGTTAGCACCATCAGAAGTAGCTGAGTACTCATCCCCATCAACAAATTTATTATTAATTTTTTCATATTTTACCGGCTTCGTTACTTTTGAAGTTAAATCTAAATCTGTAACCGCCTTTTGTGTCTTTATTTCCTTCATCGTGTAGGCTACTTTATTTCCGGCATAATCAGATACTACAATATTAAAATAATAGTTTGTATCTGGATCTAAACCACTTACATCAAGATATTGGAGATTATATGTTCCATCATCATTTAACAGTGTTCGATTTTTTTCGATATTTTCCACTGTATCAATATTGTTGAATTTCGATTGGTAAACATAATATCTTAAGTAATTTTGGGGTGTTAAATTATCATTTGATTTTTCCCAATTTAGTTTTAGACCTATGTCGGTAATTCTTGCAGCCGTTATATTCTTATTATCAGCAGTAGGTCTAGTTGAGTCCTCTTCCGGTTCTAGGACAATTTTAACTATGATATCACTGGCAGGCATGGTGAAACTGTGCTGATATTTTACGTTGCTATTCTTAATATCAGTTTCTTTTCCCTCACTATCAAATATTTTAGCTGATTTAACTTTCCATGCCTTTAAGTCAGCATAATTTTCTATAGATATAGTGACATGCTCACCTTCTTGTGCCTCTTCAGCTTGAGTATAGCCCTTGTATGCTTTTACTATTTCCATGCCAAATCCGCCTATGATTTCTTCTACCACAATACTATAGGTTACATCATTACTTATATTTATGGTCAAGGTCCTTTCATAGCCTTGATTGAAGGTAATGTCTAGCTTTATGCTTCCTTTTAGCTGAGTAGATAGATATTCATTTTTAATAGTTAAAGTTTCACCAATAATAGTATAGTCTGTTCCTTCTTTTAATGCTGTCTCACCTTTCTTAATAGATTCCACTTTAGTTGCTGTGCCGAAACTAATTGTAGTCTCTATATCTTTCGGATTCTTTTTGTCAAAGGTTACCAAGGTCGGATTTATCTCTGCTTGAATATTTGCTACATATACTTCAACTTCTTTGCTTGTGGGGGTAAATAGATAACCCTTTTTATCTATGATTACTCTTACATTTTCGCCATTTTTGACCTTTATATTTTCTATGGTTATAGAGCACTCATTTGAAGTGGAGCTCATAGTCAATAGTTTCAGTGTTGCACCTTCTAACGCAATGTTTTCAGAACTCAGGCTGGGTATTTCCTGATCAAATTTTATGTCTAAAACAGTAGTAGTTGTTGTCCCACTTGTTCCATTAGCTGTTAAACTCTCAAATCCTACTTCTATAATGTCTGGTTCAAAATTAGCCGTATAAGTCTCAGAAGCTATCACATTTGTGTCTGTTCTTTCTGCCGTCGTTACACCGTCGCTCCATTGGGCAAAAAGATAGCCTTCGTCTGGAACTGCAGTTACAGGGCTTCCATCACCACCATGAGCAACAGTTTGTGGTGAAGTACCGATTATAGTTCCACCTGTCCCGGCTATATAGGTCAAAATGTGACTTCCGGTTGGTGCTATATTCACAGTTATGGTATATTTTACTGTACTGTTATTTTCGGCGGTTACAGTATATATTACTGGATTTGTAAAATCCCTACTTTCATCTTCCGGTGAAATGCTGTCCCCTGTGTGAATTATTGTTGGCACTAATGCTGTCACATTAGTTGCATAAGGTACTGTTAAGATTATTGTTTTAGCAGTTTCGTCAATTACTCCTGTTACTACCGGTGACAAGCTTTCAAACTTAAATGATGTTATAGCTTTGGCATCACTAAGTGGTGGTGTTACTGTCTGGTTGGAAATTGTTATCTCTACATAACCACTTTTACCAGATCCATCTTTAGCTTTCGCTGTTACCTTAATTGTTCCATTAGCTTTGGCAGTTAATTTTCCATTGCTATCTATTGTTGCTATGTTGGTGTCATTTACATACCAGGTAACATTTTTGTTGCTGGCGTTACTAGGGGTTACTGTAGCTATCATCTGCAAGGAACCGCCATCAGTGGTTATTTCTGTTACCCCACCTTCACCGATAACATTAATAGTATCAACTTCTGTTTTTGCCGGAGTTGATGTGCCGCCGCTGCCTTTGCTGCCGCCGCCACCACCGCCACCGCCGCCGCCACCGCCGGTTGTCGGTGTGGTTTCTTTCTTCGGCATATCTACTTCTATGCCCGGTGCTGTTTCTATTTTTGTTACTGTTGCTTCTATTTTAACTCCTTGGGCATTTACTGTTGCCTTGTCTATTTTGCCTGTGCCTGTTATTTTTGCAGGCGAGTCTACGATCAGTGCTGCTACTTTTGTATCTTTTGCCAGGTCTATTTCTATGTCCTTTGTTCCTTTGGCTACAATGAGATTTTCTATAGTTCCACCGGAAGCTTGTATATCTACTCCGCTGCCTTTTATCTCTATGGTTTTGAAGTCACCTATCAGTTCTACAATAGAATCCTCGCTTATATCTTCTGCTATTGTTATATAGCCAAAACCTTCTCCCGCTTTTCCTTGAGATTCAAGGATTGCCCCTGATTTAACTTCTGATTGTTTTATCTTCGTATTGCCTTTTGCCAGAATCCTTACTTTCCCATCCTCTTTTAGTATTATAATTTTTTCAAATTGACAGTTTTCTAATGTTATGGTGTTTCTGCCGCCGCCTTTTACTATGGTATTTCCTTTGGCTATTACATTTATGAGGTGCACATCTCCGTCTTTAATTCCTTCTCCAAGGATTAAATCCCCGTTTATTTCCGTATCCTTAAGGGTTATACCTTTATTATCAATTTTAACATTTCCATCTATTTTGCCTCCGGTATATGTTCCGGATTTATCGTGTAGTTTAGCGATGGCATCTTCTTGGCTTCTGACTATGGCTATTGCCATATCTGCTCTTGTAAGGTTTTGAGCGGCAAGGAATTTATTATCTTCTTTCAGGTCTATATAATCTCTTTCTACTATTGCGGCTACTCCTTGTGCACTCCATTGGGGGACTTTATCCCCGTCTTTCAAGGTTGTAAGCTTTTTAATATCTCCGTCTTTTTCTATATCAAGGATTCTTGCTATTATCACCGCCGCTTCTTGTCGGGTGATGTTTGCTGTGGGTCTCATAGTACCGTCGGTGAAGCCTTTAATATATCCGGCTTTTACTGCTACGGCTATTTGTTCGTAATGCCATTGACCTTTTACCACGTCGGTGAAAGATATTTCAGCTTGTTCTTTAAAGCTAAAGGCTCTATTTATTATGGTCATGAATTCGGCTCTGCTTATTTCTCTATCGGGTTTAAAGCTGCCGTCCTCATATCCGGTTATAACACCTTTTTCAAATAGTTCTTTGATGCTTTCCTTGGCATAATGGTCCTGATAATCATTTACGACGTCGGCAGATAAAACCACCAACAGCATAAATAGAAAACACAGTGTAAGGCTTATAATCTTCTTTGTTTTTTGTATGTGGCAATTTTGCATTATAAAATCCTCCTTTTATCATTTTTAAAGCAGCTTTTTAAAAGCCATTACAATTTTATTTGATATACCTCTATTTTCATATTGGTCATTCGACCAATTTTTCCATTAAAAAAAGACCCTCAGGTCTTTTTAGCAGTATCTTTTTATATAAACGGGTTTATCCACCCTCCCGACATGGCATGGGCCACCAAACCGGCGCGGCCGCTTTTGTCTGTTTTTCTCAAAAGACTTTCTATATGCCGTTTGACGGTGCTTTCAGATATATAAAGTATGTCGGCAATTTCCTTGTTGGAACGATCATCGCAGACTAAACGCAGAACCTCAACCTCCCGCTCTGTTAACTGGGCCTGGCCATCGCTGACAGGTATTTGGGGATTTTCTTCCGGAAATACTTTTTTATTATTTTTGATAACCTCATCTAAAGCCATGATAAAGCTTTCTTCCGGGTAGCTCTTGAATAGAAAAGCGTCTACACCAATGTCCTTTGCCCTAGGCAGGTAAGAAATTTCATCAAAGCCGGTCATTATAAGAATTTTTATATTTGGGTATTTTGTCTTAAGTGTTTCAGCCATTACAAGGCCATTCATGTTTTCTTCTTTGGTCTGAATATCTAAAAAAACGGCATGAGGCTTTTTCTTTTCACACCATATATCAGCCAATCCTGCCTTTGTCAAACTTCCAACTATTTCATATTTGTTTTTATCGCTAAAACAGTTTTCCAGGAATTTTAATGTAATCGTTTGATCATCGACAAACAAAAGTTTTATCATAG
>CAYXAT010000053.1:6382-11424 GCA_964462065.1 uncultured Clostridiaceae bacterium
GCCGGCTGCTTTTATTACCATTTGCCGTCTGCCATCAGCCTCCATCAGTTTGCTGATTAATATTTTTAAAGTAAAGTCAGATTCAGCATCAACACTGAATATCCCGCCTAATTCCCTGACCTTACGATCAATGGTAGTGAACCCTCCACCCCATACTAATGTGCTAAAAGGGGCTTTCTTACCTTTATTTGTTATGCTCAGAGTATAATCTTCATGTTCGGTAAATTTGATTTGAATACTATGAGCCTGCCCATGACGTATAGCGTTCGATATCCCTTCTCTTACAGCCTCGACAAAAAGGCTCGCAATCCGTATGTCTTCCGGTAACTCCCCTTCTATAAACAAATCTATTCCCAGAGATGTAAAAGCGGACAAAATTTCCTTGTATTCCTCTTTCGGATTTTTTTCCTTTTCAAAGTCGAGGGCTCCCAAAAGTTCTTTTATTTTCATACTGAGCAGCTTTTTTTCCGGTATGGACTTCTTATTCAACAATCTTTGGAGAATGGAAATATGCTGTCCCAGGACACCATGTACTTGGTCCCAGGAACGTCCTATGGCTTCCTCTTGGCATAGCTCTTCTAAATTCAGCAAGGTAGTTTTCAATCTATCCTGCTGTTCCCGGAGCTGTTCACCATAGACCACCAGTTTTTTGTTGATGGATTCCTGTTCTGTAACGTCGACAGCAGTTATCTGATATATCATTTTTCTTTTATAGGAAATCTCTTTCCTGCAGAACTGCCAACTATGATTGTCAGATGTGCAAATAAAAGTATCACGTGTTTTACTATCGTTATTATTGTGATACTTTGATTCTTTTGCTGATAATGTGTCCCAAAAATTCTCCGCACTTCTGAAATTCTTACCGGTCAGCTCTTGCATCAAATTAATCATTTTCCGGTTGATAAGGAGTATATTCCCATCCTTTTCGGCAAATAAAATGCCGTTATGCTGAGAATCTAATGCCTCTTTTACGGAGTATTCGGAAATTTCCCGCTTTCGTTTTTTGAATTCCATTATCAAATGAACAGCCGCCCTGGCTAATAATAATAACAAAGACAAAACAAGACAGAAAGTATGTACCTTATAGGGCATCCGGCCCATTAACGGCAAAACAGTGGGAAGAAGGACTATTCCCATTAAAACATGTTTTTTCCTTTCCCGTATAAATATGTACAGACCGATTGATACCATAAAAAAAGCGAGCATATAGCCGATGATTTTGTTCTCTTTGTATAATATAGTAAAACTACCTATTCCTGTATTTACCATTCGTAACATATAAGAGATATGTAACAGATACAGGCAAAGCAATGCTTCAAACGCAATTGAAACTTTATCACCCAGAGACATCAGAAAAAGATAAAAGGCCTGAAAAACCATGGCAAAAACTGAAAACATCAATAGTATCACAACAAACGATGGATTCAATGTACTATAAATCTCCGGCAAGATTTTCTCCCCTTTCTTTTATCTTTATCGTGAAGGACGTAGAATCACCTAAGTCTTTTTTAGTTATTACTACAAGCTCATTGCCCCCGAAAAACTCCATTAATGACGTAAAATAGTCCTCCGCATTCTCTTCCAGAATAATATATATAAAAAACTCGTCTTTTTTATATAACCTTAGCGTCATGGTTGTTATGTCTTCTTCGTATGCCATACCAATTATCCTGTGATAATATTCATAAATGTCCTCGGCAAACTTATATGTCAAAAAACCATCCATAGCACAAAAAGTCTTGTATCCTTCGGGCATAACAGCGGATGTTTCATGTATTACCCGGCATAACTCCTGGGTAGGCACAAAATGATCCTTTTTAGACTTTATAAGAAGTTCGCATCTTCTTTTACAATATAAAACAATTCTTCGAATTTGCTGAATGACCTTTGATTGCATAAGAGGTGTATGGTATTCAGTGTCCAAAAGCATTTCCACTTTATGCAGTTCATCTTTTATAATCTTGTTAGCTTCTTCTGCAAGACGATTTTGTTCATTCAACAGAATCAACCGGCTTTCTATCTGCTCTTTGCTCGATAATATAGCATTTTCATTTTCCAGGGATTTTACAGTCTCCTCCAGTGTTTGCCTCAGCTTGCTAAGTTCCGTTATGTTTTCTTGAGTTATAACTTTTCCGCCGCTTATGGGGGAAGACCAGATAAGTACGTCATCTATCTGGCACGAGGCCTTTTCATCAGTTTCTATGAAATTTTTTGTTGGACTGATAGGAATAAAAGGTTCAACTATGGTGCCGTACTTAACATTTTCATTATGGTCAAGAATTTGCATATTTAAATCGCTGCTTTCAAAAAGTTCATAATACCCTCTATTTGTTGGAATAAGTCCGCTATAGACTGCTGTTACCCAAAAAAGCAAAGCGATGGTACTCATACCAAGAGCGAGAGGTATATCGTGGGATATAGGAATGTTCATGTTATATGTAATACTATAAAGGATACCCATAATGAAAACGACCATGGGGATTGCTGTCATTTTCCTTTTTGGTGAATCCCAGCCTTTTTTAAGCATAAGAAAAAAGGCGTAAAATTGAACAGCAATATACCAGATGCTTAAAAGGGTGAATCCCACAGCATAAGCATATTCATCGCCTCTTAACTCAGGTTCACTTGTTAAAAATCTGAATATCCACTGATGATAATCATTTGTTAAAACCAATAGCATAAAAATTAAGGTTATGAAACAGGCAACTCTTAACCATAAGGGAATCTGGCTGCCATCCACTTTATCGGAGTTTTCTGCTATAAACAGCGACACTATCGGTAATGACAGTGAAAATATATAATACGCGTACCACGAAAAATGTGCTGCCGGCGGATAACCATGGAGAGAGTATTTAAATATACCTAAACTAATCCATCCTATAAGCAAAATACCTGTTATCAATAAACCATAGCGCAAACCGGTATGAATTACCCTTTTTTGTGTCTGTACCGTAAATCCTATAATCAATATAATCAATATTAAACTGGCTAAATGGTGCCCTTGAACGCCCGCAGGCGCATATTTTCGAATGCCCAGGATATTTCTACGCAAGCGGGGCAAAAGTTGTCCCAACTCCATAAAGTCTTTCTGCAAAATAATGCCGGGCGTTACAATAGAATCGTAAGAATAATTAAACATCTTACAATTATCTTTTATGTTTTTAATTATTTTTTCATCAATGGGATGATGAGATAGTATTCCGACTTTAAAAGACAAAGATCCTTCTTTGGGGATGATTATTTCTAAATCCTTTTTCTCCTGAATCTGATGGAAAAAAGTCGATAGAAAGGATATCTGTATCGCTGCTCCCGAATTGTCCCATGTTAGACGGTTTTCATCATGCAATGATTTTAAGTACTTTACAGGTGTTTCATGTTTTATCTCTTCTGTATAAACATAAGAAAGAGTTCCCCATATGTATCTGAGTAACGGTTCCTCTTCGGGAAAGCTTACCTCTCCCTTCAATAATTTTATATCTTCCCAGCCCGAAACAGCAGCATTCGTTTGTTCCCTATCTACAGCAATAGCTATTACATCGTTATATAAAGGGTAAAAATAGTAATCCGCACCGGAATCAATAAGTGCTTTTGCTTCCACATCATAAGCCAGCACCCCTCCCGTGCTTTGTAAAAACTGAACATAATGGTTATCCGATGGGATGCCTATTTCATAATCAGGCAAATACTCTCTTATGGCTTTCATTACAGGTTCCGGTGTATATTCATACAATAGCAAAACAGGCTTAGATGTATCAGCAGAAACACTGTTAAACATTACTAAACATAAAAAACAAAAGATATATATAAAGATTGGAAGAATTCTATTGAAATTGGCTTTTTTAAACACTCTGCCACTCCCTGAAGTATTTGAATTATTACTGCAATAATACTATACATAAAAAACACTGCATTAGTTTGCTGTTTGATTTCATTGATAGCGTAGATAGTGTTAAGGGAATAAACACGATCACAGTCACATTTATTCCCTTGTTTTTATTTCTTTTTAGTTACATAGGGTAATGGGTCCACCGGGTTACCGTTTATTCTGACCTCGAAATGAACGTGGGGTCCCGTGGACAATCCGGTGCTACCACAAAGAGATATAACCTGCCCCCTTGCCACAACATCTCCTTCTTTAACTAATAATTTTGAATTATGGGCATATAATGTTGATGTTTGTCCGCCGTGGTCTATTATAACTGCATTACCGTATCCTCCGTAGGTCCCGGAAAATATAACTTTACCGTCATTGGCAGCCACAACATTTTTCCCCAAGGGAACTTTAATATCTATACCGGTATGTAATTTGTTTTTCTTTAAAATCGGATGCGGTCTGTATCCAAAATAAGAGGATATTGCTGTATAGCCCGGTGCAGGCCATGCCATATCACCGCCTACATATTTATCACTGGTCTGCAATGCAAGTATTTTTTTAGTCAGCTCCGCTGATTCTTCTAACAGCTTGTCCTCTAGTTTTTCAAGCTCAACAAGATCCTTATATACCAATTTTAATGTTTCTTTCTTTATACCCTGAGTTACTTCAACTTCTTCTTTTTTCTTACAAAGAACATTTTTAAGCTCTTCTGTTTCTTTTTGCTCTGCCTCTAATTGACACTTTTTTTCATCAATCAAATCTTTGTAAGTTTTTCTTTCTTTTAGAACATTAACATCATAATTAATTATTTTTCTTAATAAGTCCATTCTGGATATAAAATCACTGAAGCTTCCGGAGTTTAACAATACGGACAAATAACCGACGGTGCCGTTTTGATACATAACCCTAACCCGTTTGTTTAACAGCTCCCTCTGTTTTTCGGCTTCTGATACTGCTCTATCAAATTCCCTTTGTGTGATAGCTACTTTGCCTTCCAACTCGGATAATTGTATTTCTACTGTTTCTATCTCTTTTTCAGAAATAGATATTTTGTTTTCCAATTCTACAATTTGTGCCGAAAGAGTCTTTTTTTCCTTTTCTTTTTGCGTCTTTTGGTTTTTCGTCAATTCAATTTTTTTATTGATTTCATCCTTATCTTTTTGCAGTT
>CAYXAT010000054.1:0-2911 GCA_964462065.1 uncultured Clostridiaceae bacterium
TTTTATCTATAAAAATTGATTCCCTCTTTTTCAGTGCATAATTATTTAGGAAATCATCTTTTTTTCTAATCTGCTTTAGACCGTCTAATAATTTATAACTCTCAAAATTCAAATCTTGTATAAATTTTTTTTGTTTTAAGGCTATATCCTCAACTAACTTTTTATACCCCGCATTATACAATTCCTTGCTGGAAACCTTTTCTATATCTTTATTCAACTTATCCAGATACCCAAAATTTGCAGTATTGGATTCAACAATTTTTAAGCCCATATCCACTGATTTATCCCAACTGTCCAATCGGTTTTCTATTTTCAACATGACTTTTTCCCTAATACAAATTAGATTATCTATATTCAAATTTTTAACCATGTTTCCCTCAACTCTTCCAATTGGACTATGCTTTCGTCTATTTTTTCCACGTCCTTATTTACATTAGCATAAATAAGAACATTATATATATACTCATATATTTTATGCAAATTCACGGCTACCTCCCCGCCGGACTCAAAATCCAATGTATTCATAAATTCAATTATAATGTTTTGTGCCTTCAGCAGATATTTATTTGTGTTCTCCATATCTGTTCTGTCAATGAACAGCCGGGCTAATTTTAAGTTTTTAATGGCACCTTCATACAGCATTATTATTAACTTTTTTTGTGAAGCAGTAGTTATTTGATTGTTGCGGTATGTTCCGATTGCATATTCCTGATTCATCTTCGTATCCCCTTTACCCTTTTATTCCGTTCATTGCATCTATCTGTCCCTGCAGCCATTGCATCTGGCTCTCAGCTTGCATAATCGCTACGTCCAATGCTGAAAACATTTTAATATAGTATTGTTCTTTTCGTTCAATTCTTTCATTCAAAGTATCAATTTGCCTGTTTATATCCCCAATAGTTCTATCATAGGACTCCGTTTTAACTTTTATCAAACCATTGGACTTAGATATGAAGCCGTCTATGTACGAACCAAGGTTTTTAACGATTCCCATTTCATTCTCTTCATCGATTTTCGTGTGGAAAAAATTCATTACCTCTCCGGTATTTTTCTCCAGGTTTTCTTTGAATTTGGCTTCATTAAATTTCAGCTGACCGGATTTATCCTCGGTAGATACTCCAATTTGGGATATATCTTTTAAGGAAGTCTCAGGATTATTAATCGCAGATGTTATAATAGTCCTCAGATAGGATTGCAGCCTCATAAGGGATGTATCGCTTGCCAAGGGACCTCTGCTGCCTATTTCCTCCGGCAATCCGGGTTCTACACTTTCATCTATAAATTTCAACGTGGAGTTATATTGATCTACGAAATCCTTTACCGCTTTGCTTGCTTTATCAATGTCTATATCTATGGTTATCGTGTCATATTGTCCTTCTTCGTGAACCTTACTAAGGTATATAGCGACATCCTCGACTACATCATCTATGGTATTGGAGTCTCTTTCCACATATACGCCGTTAATTGTAAATATTGAGCCCTTGCCTATATTTAAACCCTCGTTAAGCTTCAGCTCATCAACAGTATCTCCCGACAATTCAATATTCCTTGCCCCTGTTTTTTTATCTGTCAGAACTATGCGGCCGTCAATTATATTAGCAGTGATTTCGATAGAGATTCCTTTTTCTTCACCTACCGGGAAATACTTGCCATTGTTGATTTTGTTCACAATATTCCTCAGACTATCTTCCCCCGAGATATCTATTTCTATTGCCGCTCCTTCTTGATTCTTTATAATCAGATTACCCTCAACCCCCAAAGCTTCGGTAGTTTTCCCATCGGCATCGACTATCCTGCCGCCTATCAGGGAGCTGCTGTTTGCCAACTGCTTTACATTTATATTGTAGGTACCGGAGGTAGCATTTTTTGAAGGAACCATATTGACAAAATCTTTATTTGTTGATTTTGCTGTTTTAGTCAGGAAAGTATCCTCTTTTGAGAGAACATTCAGTTTTTCAAATAAACTGTTCAGACGAGTATTGATATCTCTCCAGGCATCCTGTTGTACCTTTATATTTGATTTTTTATCGGATAATTGTTGCAAAGGCAACTTTTCTATTTCCATCAATTTATTTATGGTACTTTGATCAATACCTGAATAAGAGCCTATAAAATTAATACCTGACATACTTATCCCCTTTCATCTACCAATATCCCTACCAGATCCCAAATTCGAGCAACCAGATCTAAAATCTTTTCCGGGGGAACCTCTTTAATCACTTCTTTAGTTTCCTTATCAATGAGTTTCACAATCATTCTGCCTGTATCTTCATGAATTTTGAACTCTAATTTACCGTTATCACCGAAAAGTATTGAATTCGTTTGATATATGGCGTTTTGCAAATCCTCTTTTTTGAATATAGATTCGGTGTCTTTTTCATCACCTTTCTCTATATGGGCAAAACCCTTTCCCCTATGATCGGCATCCAAGGATTTTTCATTGGTTTTTGATACTGTTTTATGGGTTTGTATTACGGGCCTTGTAATATATATCATAATCTCACCTCTAAAACTTCTAGATTGATAGCCGCTGATAATGCGGCGGCTATCAATCTAGACCTGATACTTATGCGAATTCAACTTTATCTATCGTCTTCTTCGGCTTTACATTAACAATTGCAGCACTGAATTCGGCATTTGATTTGCCTGAGCAAGCATGGCAGTGGCTGCCTGACTTAAGATATTATTCTTGGTAAACTCCATGATTTCTTCAGCCATATCCACATCTCTAATCCTTGACTCGGCTGCGCTCAGATTCTCCGATGTTGCCATTAGGTTATTGATGGTGTGCTCTAATCTATTTTGTACGGAGCCCAAATCGGATCTTTGTCCCGACACCTTTGTGACGGCTGCGTCTATAGTTGTGATAGCGGCATCCGCTCCCTCACGGGTGGATACGTCGATACCTCCG
>CAYXAT010000054.1:3011-11185 GCA_964462065.1 uncultured Clostridiaceae bacterium
ACCAATTCAACCGGTGCTATGCCTAATGCCTCGGCTCTCATATCCGCAATATCAAGTTTCATGTTTTGCTTTTGATTGGCTCCAATATGTAGAGTGGCTTCAAATTGTTTAAAAGTTCCTTCAACTTCTTCTCCGAATAATTTCTGTGTATTGAACTCGGTGTCTTTCGCAATTCTTGAAAGCTCTTCCGTCAATTTATTGACTTCTTTTTGTATCTCCTGCCTGTCCGCATCCGTATTGGTATCAGTAGACGCCTGAACTGCCAAGGTTCTCATTCTATTCAGTATAGAGTGACTTTCGTTTAATGCACCCTCTGCAGTCTGTATTAGTGATATACCGTCCTGGGCGTTTCTAATCGCCTGCTTCAGGCCGCCAATCTGGCCTCTCATTTTTTCCGAGATGGCCAGCCCTGCCGCATCATCTCCCGCTTTATTGATTCTCAAACCGGATGATAGTTTTGCTAACGATGCACTTTTCAAATCATTTGCTGCTGTCAACCTTGAATAGGTGTTCATTGCCGATATGTTTTGATTTATACGCATTTGTATTCCTCCTTGAATTTATTTCTTAAAGAAATATGGCCATTTCTCCCTTATATATATATATATCGGATGTTTACATGAAAGTTTAAGTATCTAAATGTATTAATATAAAAACAAACATATAAAAACCCACCTTAAGAAAATTATTCTTCAAGTGGGTCAGTGAAAATATATATTTATTTTCCTTTTTTATCTGAGGTAATCCAAAAGGCTGGGCTGCAATATCTTAGCACCTGTAATTAATGAAGCCTGATATACCACCGCCATTATGCTGTATTCCATATATTTTTCTGCCACGTCTATATCTTCTCTTCCCGATAGCAACCCTTTTAAATTTATATTCTCCGATATGTTCCTTGCTTCTGCCGCCTGAAGCCTGTTGTCTACCGCTCCTATTTTAGAGCGTACTTTTAGAACCCTATCCAACTGCCTATCTAATTCCCCCAACAGCTCTTCGGACAGCTTTATCGGTTCGTTATCAAAAGCATCTAGTACTTTCATCAAGAAGGAGCCCAATTCATTGCTTGTATCAGCCGGGTCCGAGGGGTTGTCTCCATATCCAATAATCTCCCGGCCGGAGCTTATCAAATCTATAGTCACACCTGTTGATATTTCTCTGATTATATTTTTATCATCACCTTTGTAAATGATGGTTTTGCCGATTTGATTACCATCAGCATCAAATACATCTTTAATTTCATAAGGTACAGAGGTGGTTTTTTGTCCCGAGAAGATATATCTACCGTCAAAATTAGTGTTTAGTACATCTACCAGCTCACCTATTTGAGTCTCCACTTCATCCTTTATTGCCATCCTGCCGGCTTCTGATAAAAAGCCGTTTGCCCCGTATATCATTAAATCCCTTACTCTGTTCAATATCCTGCTTATATCACCTAAGGCAGTATCCTGGGTTTGCACCCACCCGATGGAACCGCTTATATTTGAGTTATATTGTTCATTTGTTTTAATACAGTCCTTCAAACTCATTATCTTTGATACCAGCATGGGATTATCAGAAGGTTTGGAAACTTCTTTACCCGAAGAAAGTTGGTTGTGGTATTTTTGTACCGCCCTCAAATTATTATTGAGATTTCTCAGATAGTTTGAAGCCAAAGTTTTATTTGTAATCCTCATCACTATACCCCCATTCTGTTAATCAAAGTATCAAGCATTTCCGAAAGAGCTGTTATGACCCTTGCATTTGCTGCATAGGCAGATTGATATTTAAGAATATTGGTAACCTCTTCATCAATGGAGACCCCCGATTCAGATTCCCTGCGAAGCTCCAGACGACTCAACAATATATCCTGATTTATCATCATGTTTTCTGCATGTTCCTTGGATATTCCGATATCTGTGACCATGTGGTTATAATAACCGCCCAAGGTATTACCGTCGGTTTGATTTTTTAGAGTCATATTATCCATATCCACGAAATCATCTGGGAAATCAGGCTGCTCCGCAAAGTTCAGTTTTGTATTTCTCAGCTTTGATATCAATAGGGCTATGCTCCCGTCTCCCTCCGCCGAATCTGCCTTACCTGCCTTGATTTTATTTGGATCTTTTATAATTTCTTGATTTATGGACAATACTGCATCTACTGCATCAAATTCAAAAATATCTATTCCACCATTTGCTCCATGTACCGCATTTATAGCCCCGCACAAAGTGATTCCGAATTTATAAAGTTCATCCTTTTTATTTTGTATATCTTGGAATGCGTCCAACCGTCCTTTAAGCTCCCCGGAATTTATATTTAATTCAACAGGCAGCCCATCTTCTCCTTGGATTGTTATGATTCTTTCACCGTTATAATTGAGAGTCTTTGCTCCTTTTTCCGTATCTAATAATACCTGCCCGTCTATATCTATATTCACTCTCTCGTATTTATCAAACTGAGGTGTTATGTCCACAAAACCGGACAATTCTTTCAGCATCAAATCCCTATGATCCATCAAATCATTTGGAATGTGCCCTTTTATGGAGGTATTAAAAATTTGTTTATTCAATTCCTCCAATTTTTTTAAAATAGCATTAAAGTCTTCTATATTTTTATCTATCATGCCTTTATTTTCCGAATCTAAAGACGATATTTGGCTCATCATGTGATTATATGTATCTATCATAGTTTTGGACAGCTCTACAACTATTGTCTTTGACGTGGACATTTCAGGGTAGTTGCTTAATTCTATCCATGAATCAAACATCTTGCCTATATCCGTGTTTAGACTTGTATCCGAAGGTTCATTGAATATAACCTCCATCTGCTCCATGATTTCAGCCTTTGCCATAAATTGTCGTAAAGTTCCATTCTCCTGTCTAATTTGCTTACTGACAAAATCATTCGCAATTCTTACTACGGCTTCCATCCTGACTCCTGTGCCCAATTGCCCCACTCCGGCTAAGCTGTAAGGCATATCCGCTTTCATATCTACCCTTTGCCTTGAATAACCTTCCGTATTTGCATTGGACAAATTATGCGCCGTAGTATGCAGGGCGGTCTGTGCCGCCATAAGACCCTTGTTAGCTGTTCCTAATGTGTTAAATAAACCTGACATTCTATCACTCCTATATAGATCTGTCCACTATGCCGATATTTTTTGGTTGCTTATAGCTTCCTTTAGAGGAATAAGTATCCTGCTCCAGAGTTTTTGCTATACCTGCCATTATGTCTTTATGAAAACTAAGTGCCTGTTTAGTCAAAAGGAGATTTAACTCTTGTAAAGATTCAATCTCCCTGATCAATTCTTTTATTAAATTATCTTTATCTATTTCCTTGCCCCTAAAATCCAATAAGATTTTTATAAATTGGTTCTTTTTCTCTATAATCTCCGTTATTCTTTTTCCATCAGTCAGGATCAAGGCTTCTTTTTCTTCTTTAAGCAATTCTACTATGGATTCTAATATCATGCTTAATGCTATTTGACTACTCATTAAATTTCACAGCCCTTTGTTCTTCTATTTCTTGAAACACTTTCTCGCTTATTTTCTCGGAAGAAATATCATATTTCCCCTCATTTACTAACCTTTTGATATCTTCAACCTTCTCGCTGAACTCCGCCTTGTCGAATTCATTAACCTTTGTTTGCAGAATCTTTGCGGATGAAGAAATTTCAACACTAATATCTTTAACAGCTCCGGTTGTATCTGTCATATTTTTATTAGAAGTTTGAGGGTTTTTTATACTGTTCGTGTATTTATTTTGGAGCTCATTGCTTTTTTCTATTTTCATCTTTATCTCTCCCATATATCCGTTATTATATATATCGGATTTTTGGCTATTTGTTTAATAGGTTATTTTAAATTATTTACTCTTTGTTCCTTACTCAGTATATTCGTAATCCTTATACCGAAATTTTCGTTTATAACCACTACTTCGCCCTCTGCTATAAGCTTGCCGTTAACATATACCTCCAAAGGTTCATCTGCTAATTTATCCAGTTCAACTATGGAACCGCTATTAAAAGATAATACTTCTTTAATTGTCTTCTTACTTTTGCCCAATATAACAGAGAACTCTAAAGGCACATCCATTATCAAATCAAGGTTTCTGGGCACATTTGTTTCTTCGTTTCCTACTTCCAAGGGCTGAAAAGCAGGTTTTTGAACTTTAATTTTGTCGGCATGCTGCTTTTCCGGGCCGTGCATGTCAGATGCTTTTTCTGTCTGTTTTTTGTTTACTTCGTTCTCACTTACAGTTTTTTCATTCATTATTCTACACCCTCCATATATTGTAATATCTCTATCCCATAATTTTTATTGACCAACCCCGGCTTAACCAAATAATGGGGCCTATCCTCTATATATAGTTTCAAAGGGTCTGTAGTCTTTAAATCCAATTGAAATATGTCCCCTTTTTCTAATTGCATAAAATCGTTTACGGTTAAAAAGGCCTTGCCCATAAGCACTTCTAAGTTCACTGTAAGGGATTCTATTCTCTCCTCCAACAAAAGCCTATTATTTTCGTCTGTTCCTTTTTCAAATTCAAATCTGTTTTTGAAGCTGAGCTTCTCTAGTATTGGCTCAAAAGAAACATAGGGTATACAGATATTGATGGAACTTTTATTGCCAAGAACCTCAATCGCATAACTTACGAGTACCACAGGTTCATTGGGCGACATGCTTTGTGTCAATTGCGGATTGGTGCCCATGGATTCAACAGCGGTTTCTACCGGTATTATATCACTCCAGGCGCTCTCAAAAGCTTTCAGCAAACTGTTTACCAGTTCCTCCAATATGCCCAATTCTATTTCAGTAAAGCTGTCTTTCTTTTTTTGACTTCCCTTGTATTCATTCCGGGGACCGCCGCATGCCATTTCTATAACTTGAAAACAGAACTGAGGATTTACTTCAAGAATTTGTAAACCACCAAGATTCTGAGAATGAAACAACGTTGATAGAGTGAATCTTGGGATGGAGCGGATAAACTCATCGTAGCTGATCTGCTCCAGTGAAGCCAGGCTTATTTCCACATTGGTTCTGATCTGGGTCGATAAATAATTGCCCGCAATACTAGAAAAGTTTTCAAATACCATAGTAATAGTGTTTATGTATTCCTTTGACAGTTTTATGGGTCTTCTGAAATCATAGCTCCTTACTTTGTTTGATTCTTCATCGACCGTGCCGGGAGCAAATTCACCTGAATCCAAAGCGGCTAAAAGCGAATCCACCTCTTGCTGCGATAATACTTGTTTCATTTTTATCCCTCATTTGTAAATATAATATACCTTGATATGCTATACACCTTTAAAATAAACTTACATCATTATTTTCAATTCTAACAAACTCTTTACAATAATTTCAAGACAAAGTTCAATATAATATCAAAATTCAACAAAAATACCCAAAAAATACAGAGGGACGTTTTATCTGTCTCCTTTTCTGAGACAAATGTAACGTCCCCCGTCTTCTCTCTTTGATTACTTAATCTGTGTTGTCAAAAATATGGGCAGACCCATATGCTCGATTTGATCCTGTAATTCTTCTATTTCATCTATATGTTTATCTTCGTCAATCAGGATTTTCTCTAACATTTCTTGGGTAGCATAGTCATTTACTTCCCTCGCCAAGCTTATAGCACTATTATAAGCAGCTATAGCATCCATTTCCGCTACACGGTCATTTTCCAATTGTGTCGGAATTTCATCACCGATAAAAATATCTTTTAATGTAGTTACAATCGGCACCGATTCAAGGAAAAGTATTCTGCCTATTAATATTTCTGCGTGTTTCATTTCATCAATGGCTCTTTTTTCAAAAATCTTGTGTAGATTTTCATAACCCCAATCAGCACACATTTCAGAATGAACCATGTATTGGTTGATTGATGTTAATTCATCAGCCAACAATGAGTTTAGAACCTCAATTAACTTCGGATCCCCTTTCATTATGTACCCTCCTTACAAATTCTATATTGTATATATATAGAATATCATTTATACAAAACCGATACAATCATTTTTTGCCACAAACTGAAGAGACACAAGTTCCAAACATATTTTGCATTTAATGTTTTTGAATATTGTTAATTACAAAAAGTGATTTGCTTCGTTTGCACTCTTAAACAGGTTCATTGTTAAGTTTGTACTAACCGTTTATCAGGTTTCACATATAATAAATCAGAACATAGAGCTTAAGTGTCTTTATGCTCTAAAACATTGGGAAAGTGAGATGATGTTATGTGCTTATCTAAAACAATACAAACTGATTTAAAAAGGATAAAACGAATTTTTAATGCTCAATCTCAGGCAAAAAAATTTGTTCTATCTGCTATTTTCGCCGCATTTGCTGCAATAATGCATTTCGCCGGGAGCTTTTTACCCGGTATTGGTTATTTGGTAATATCCTTTTCAACATTGCCTATTTTGTTCGCAACAATAATTTCATATAAACACGGGCTATTAAGTTATTTAATCACTATAGTTTTATTAGCTTTTTTTGGACTGAGTGAATTATTTATCTTCCCATTTACTACAGGGCTTTTAGGGCTTACTATCGGGTGGGGCCTTACTGTATTGAAGCATCACGGAAGAATTATTGTATTAAGCGGGATAACACTTTTTATCGGTATATGCGTTTTAATATATATTATCGGCATTCCCATATTGGGGCCTGTTGTACCTGCAGTTTCCGGTAGTAGTGAGTTATTGATTATCCTCGGATTTTCATTGATATACAGTTTTCTGTTGTTATGTTTCTGTATATATTTTATAAAAAAAATCAGCAAGTTCCTTTAAAAGAAATTGCCTAATTACACCTGTCCGGCGCTTAATAACACATTTAAGTTTGTAGTTTTATTCTAATTCATTTTTATAAAACTATGAACTTAATTTTTATTCCTTTTCAATATAATTTGTTACTTTGTTGTACAACAGTTTTTTATCTTGCTGCAGCTCCCCTTTTATACTGATTATATTTGTCGGGTGAGTGGTATCGAATAAGGTCGGCTGCTTCGGTTCTAATTTTTCCAACAGAGTCCGGATCTCTGTTAATCGTTCCATTCTATCGGAGGGAACAAACTCCCCTTTTTCTATCATGCTGTTTAATTCCGTTCCGTGAAACACTGTGAGATTCATGGTGATAACCCTTTTTGTTGTAAACTTATTAATCATATCCGCTGTTGCAATCGCGTTATGTATGCCTTCACCTTTGCCGGCTATGCCATACATTATGATAGTGTTAAAAGGTATCTTTGCCCTATTAAGTTTTTGTGCCTGCTTAATGGCTTCATTAACCGTATGGCTTTTATTCATTAATTTCAGTATATCATCTCTGCCTGTTTCAAAACCGATATAAAGAAGCCTGAGCCCCGCATCGTGAAGCAAGGAAAGTTCTTCAACGGAATATCTTGAAACACTTTTTATGGAAGCATAAGATGCTACACAGGCGCAATAAGGTAAGTATTCGTGAATTAAATCCAGCAGCCTCTTCATTTTATCAAAGCCTATTGAAAGGGGGTCTGCACCGGTCAAAAATATCTTTTCAGTATAGGTATATCCGTTTATCAATTCCATTTCAATGTCATGAAAAGACACTTCGCAATATTTTGCATCCTTATACATAGGGCAAAACACGCATTTGTTATAGGAGCAACCGGAGGTCACCGGCAGCAAAACCGTGGTCATTTCATCCTGTGGATAATAAATGGTATCATCTTTATACATAAGAACATCAACTCCTAGCACCATTATAGCACTGACGCGAATAATGGGTATTATAGATGCCGAGTTAAGCTAAGATTCAATCCTTCCGTCTAATCCTCGTACCGTCTTTAATTCTATCATCAGGAGACAGCACAACCTCATCGCCTTCCCGCAGTCCCTTAAGTATCTCCGTCTTTTCATCATCCTGTATGCCTTTTGTTATTTCCGTCATTCTTGCCATGCCGTCATCGTTTATAAAAACATAATCTTTTCCCTGATATTCAAAAATTGCTTTATCATTAACAAGCAATGCATTATCTGAGCTATCGGAAATTATTTTTACGGTCATTTCATATCCGGGTTTTAAGTTCGGAGCATCATTTTGAAAAGCAATCTCTATCTTTACCCTTTTTTGCGTGATGCCCAACTCCGATACTTTATCATAGGCTTTAGGATAGATCTTCCTTACAACGCCTAAAACATCTTTAAT
>CAYXAT010000055.1:0-11063 GCA_964462065.1 uncultured Clostridiaceae bacterium
CCACACTGCGTGACTTGCTGCCATACTTTTTATCATATAATCACCTCAATGTTTTAATTTATCTTAATTTTAACCTTTCACCCGGTTTTCGTCAATGAAAGGGGATTCACAATTTTGGCTTTACAATTGTATGGCTTAAAGATAAAATTATAATACGATATATTTTTAAAATAATTGAATATAGTATATACTTATAAAGTAAACTAATGGTCAAGTAGGTGCCGTTTTAATATAACTAATAGGGGGAATTTATTATGAAAGATTACAAAACGAAAAACCTAAGGAACGTAGCATTGATTGGACACGGAAGTTCAGGGAAGACATCATTGGCGGAAGCTATGCTTTATAATACCGGTGTTTTGGACAGATTAGGCAAGGTTGATGACGGGAATACGATAACGGACTACGACCCGGAAGAAATCAAAAGAAGGATTTCTATTACTGCGGCAATTGCACCTTGTGATTGGAAGGATATAAGGATAAATTTGATTGATACTCCCGGATATTTTGATTTCGTGGGAGAATTGGTTGCAAGTTTGAGTGTCAGTGATAGTGCAGTAATCACAGTTGACAGTGTTTCAGGGATAGAGGTAGGAACGGAAAAGGCCTGGGATTTAGTTGAGGATAGAGGGGTTCCGCATCTATTCTTTATAAACAAAATGGACAGAGAAAATTCAAACTTTTCTAAGGTAGAACAAGAACTTAGAGAAGTTTTTGGAAATAAGGTAGTGCCAATTCAGATTCCCATCGGTTCCGAAACCGATTTTAAGGGAATTATTGATTTGATAGATATGAAAGCTAAGGTTTTTGAAGGAAATAAGATTGTAGAAAAGGAAATTCCTTCGGGGTATGAAGAACAGATCGAGGAATTTAGAAATATTATTATTGAAGCTGCAGCCCAATCTGATGAAGAATTAATGGAAAAATACTTTGAAGGAGAAGAACTGACTAAGGACGAAATTATAAAAGGCTTAAAAATCGGTGTATTAGGCGATGAAATAATCCCGGTGCTTTGCGGCTCGGCGATAAAAAATATTGGTGTAGACTGTGTGATGGATACAATAGATAGACTTTTCCCATCACCTTTGGATGTACCAAATTACGAGTTTAAAAATGTAAAGACCGAAGAGAGAGAAGAAAGAGGTTTTGATGCTTCACTTCCTTTCAGCGCCCATGTATTCAAAACTTTGGCAGACCCCTTTGTTGGAAAGATATCTATGTTTAGGGTTATGTCCGGTACGTTGAAAGCTGATTCGGAAGTATTTAATACAAATAAAGATAAAAAGGAAAGACTAAGCGGACTTTTCTTGTTAAGAGGCAAGAAGCAAATTCCCATGACAGAAATAATTGCCGGCGATATCGGTGCCGTGGCAAAGCTTCAGTACACAACAACGGGAGACTCTTTATGTGATTTTAATAATTCGGTTTTATTTGATGATATTAAATTCCCCGAACCTAATATTTCCATGGCAATAGAACCTAAGGCAAAAGGTGACGAAGATAAGATAGGCAGCGGTATACAAAGGCTGATTGAAGAAGATCCTACACTGCGCGTAGAAAAGAATGCTGAAACAAGACAAACACTGATTTCCGGTATTGGAGAGCAACATTTGGAGATAGTCACTAAAAAGTTGACCAATAAATTCGGTGTAGATGTTATACTCAAAGATCCTAAGATTCCTTATAGGGAAACAATTAAAAAATCTGCAAAAGCCGAAGGTAAACATAAAAAACAATCCGGAGGCCACGGCCAGTATGGTCACGTTTGGGTTGAATTTGAGCCGGGAACAAGTGAAGAGGCGGATTTTGAATTTGTAGATAAAATAGTGGGAGGCGTAGTGCCGAGACAATATATACCGGCTGTAGAAAAAGGCTTGAGGGAGAGCATGGAGCAAGGCGTGCTGGCAGGTTATCCTGTGGTAAACATAAAGTGTACATTATACGACGGCTCTTTCCATCCGGTAGACTCCGCCGAAATGCCTTTTAAAATAGCCGCATCTTTGGCTTACAAAAAAGGTATGGTAAACTCAGACCCGGTGTTGTTGGAACCTATATACTATGTAGAAGTGACGGTACCGGATCAATACATGGGAGATATCATTGGAGATTTGAATAAAAAAAGAGGAAGGGTACTTGGAATGGAGCCGGCCGGCAAGATGCAAAAAGTAACAGCGGAAGCACCTTTAACTGAGATGTTTAAGTATGCAACGGATTTGAGGTCCATGACCCAAGCAAGGGGCGAATTCACAATGAAATTTGTCAGATATGAAGAAGTACCGGCACAGATTGCTCAGAAAATTATTGAAGCCGCCAATGCAGAGAAAGAAAACTGATAGGATAAAATTTACAAAGAATAATTAAAATTTATTAGGATAAAATACGGCAGATTTATGTTTGCCGTATTTTTTAACGAATTTTATTAATAACTGTGTCAAAAGTCTTGTATTGTGGACTAAAATAAATTATAATTAAAGTCAAGGAAGGTCAAAGTCAAAGCGGAAAGAAGATGAGTTTTATGTCGAGAATAAGTGATATTATAGAGGCTTTTATCAATGAACTTATTGATGAAGCCGAGGGTACTATTGAATTTGGCAGAAACGACCTTGCCAATCAATTCAACTGTGCTCCTTCCCAGATAAACTATGTTTTGACTACAAGATTTACATCTGACAGAGGTTACTGCATAGAGTCAAGAAGGGGAGGTGGCGGATATATTAAAATATCAAAAATTGACATAGATAAATATGATTACCTTAAAAGCATTTTATCAAATGAATTTGGAGATAATTTGAATAAAGAGGGTGCCTTTAGATTTATAGAGGCTATGTATAAAGAAGATTTAATAGATAAAAGAATGATGGCAATAATAAAATCCGCTGTTGATGACAGCACTTTATCCCTTATTCCCAAACCTATGAGGGATAGAGTTAGAAGCGAAATATTCAAAGCCATGTTAGTATCGTCATTAATCTGATATTTCTTAAATTAATGCTTTGATTTACAGCAGGCTTTTTTAAGATAAGTATGTAAGAAAAAATGTAATCTTTATATTAGATTACCTTATAATGATTGGTATAAATTTATGATGACGGAAGGTGTTTATTATGTTATGCGATGAATGCGGAAAAAGAGTTGCAACCGTCCACATAACAAAAATTGAAAACGGCAAAAAGACCGATTTTCATTTATGTGAAAAATGTGCTATGGCGAAGAATTCGATTTCAATAAATACAAGTTTTTCAATAAATGATCTACTGACGGGAATTTTAAACAATACTGATTATTTCCCTCTAAAGGTAGGTTTTCCGGATGAATTGAAATGCCCGGTTTGCGGTTTGAGTTACAGTCGTTTTAGGGACACGGGAAGATTTGGCTGCAGTAATTGTTATAAAGCTTTTAGCGACAAGCTGAACCCGTTGTTTAGAAGACTGCACGGAAACATAAGCCATACCGGCAAGATACCTGCCAAAGCCGGGGGTAATATGAAAAAAGCGAGGGAAATTGAGAAGTTAAAGGCAGCATTGAGTTTTGCCGTGAAAAATGAGGAATATGAAAAAGCTGCTGAATTAAGGGATAGAATTAAAGAATTGGATAGAATAATTAAGGGGGAGGAGATAAAATGAGTGGATGGATTACTGAAAAGGGTCCGCAAAATGAGATAGTGCTGAGCAGTCGCATAAGACTAGCCAGAAATCTTAAGGACACTCCGTTCCCTGCATATTTAAGAAAAGAGCAATCGACGGAAATTATCAACTTTGTAAAAAGCCCTTTTGAAAATTCGCTGAATAGCGAATATTGTCTATATGATATGGATAAAACGGATTTATTGGATAAACAGATTTTACTTGAAAGGCATTTGATAAGCAAAGAGTTGGCAAAAAGCAAAGGCGGGGCCGCCCTTATCAGGAAAGATGATAAAATAAGTATCATGGTTAATGAGGAGGACCACGTTAGGATTCAAGCTATACTTCCCGGATTGCAGATTATGGAGGCCTGGAAATTAGCGGATGAAATTGATAATTTGCTTGAGGAAAATCTTGATTATGCTTATGATGAAAAATTGGGTTATTTAACTTGTTGCCCAACTAATGTGGGGACCGGAATGAGAGCATCGTCTATGGTCCATTTACCCGCCCTTAATCTGACGGGAAATATAGCAAAGATACTGCAGACTGTAACGCAAATTGGACTTACAATCAGGGGTCTATACGGGGAAGGCACTGAAATTTTGGGTAATTTATTTCAAATTTCGAATCAAATTACCTTGGGGCCGGCAGAAGAAGAAATAATCGACAATACAAACGGCGTGACGAATCAAATTATCGATAAGGAAAGAGAAGCCAGAAATATTTTGCTAAACAGTAATAGAATCCATTTGGAGGATAAAATAATGAGGTCCTGGGGGGTATTGAAAAACGCCAAAATTATGTCATCCCAGGAATGCATGAATCTGTTATCGGATATTAGATTAGGCATTGATTTGGATATTATAAAAGGCTTAACGGTATCTACGGTAAACGAAATCATGATTGAGACCCAAAGTGCCGGCATAAACAAATTTGCAAAGCGGGAATTATCTGCAGAAGCCGGTGATATATTGAGGGCTCAAATTATAAGAGAAAAACTATAATATTGTGCTGTAGCGGATGCACTTTATACTTTGGAAGGAGGAAGTTGATGGGTATTTTTGATAGATTTACAGAAAAGGCGCAGAGAGTTTTAATTCTTGCCCAGGAAGAAGCCTTAAGGCTGAAACATAATTATATTGGAACAGAGCATATTTTATTGGGACTGTTAAAAGAAAGCGAGGGAATAGCCGCACAGATATTAACGAGTAGGGGTGCCAGTTTAGAGGATATAAGAGAAAGAGTCATAAATGCCGTGGGAATGGGAACCGAACCCGTAAAACAGGTTTTAGGGCATACTGCCAGAACTAAGAATGTAATTGAAACAAGTGTAGGTGAAGCTAGGGCTTTAGGTCATAATTATGTGGGGACGGAGCATTTACTTTTAGCATTGTTGAGGGAAAAGGATGGCATAGCGGCACAAATATTGGAAAGCATAGGCATTGATTTTGACAACACCCACGGTGACGTTGTGAAGCAATTTGGCGGAGAAACTCATAAAGACTCTAAAGAAAATATAGCCAAGAATGTTAAAACACCTAACCTTGATCAATATGGCAGGGACTTGACTATTATGGCTAAAGAAGGAAAAATAGACCCCATTATCGGCAGGGATAAAGAAACACAAAGAGTAATACAGATATTGAGCAGGCGTACTAAGAATAATCCCGTGTTGATTGGTGATCCGGGAGTCGGCAAAACTGCCATTGCCGAGGGACTTGCCCAGAAAATAGCCGAAGGAAATGTTCCTGAAATATTAAAAGGTAAAAGAGTTGTTACCTTGGATTTGTCCTCTATGGTGGCGGGCTCAAAATATAGAGGCGAATTTGAGGAAAGACTGAAGAATGTAATGACCGAAATTATTGAAAACAAAAATATAATACTGTTTATTGATGAAATGCATACGATTATAGGTGCAGGTGCTGCGGAAGGTGCTATTGATGCCTCAAGCATTTTAAAACCTGCTTTGGCAAGGGGGGAAATACAAACCATCGGTGCCACAACTATAGATGAATATAGAAAATATGTGGAAAAGGATGCCGCCTTGGAAAGGCGTTTCCAGCCGGTTATGGTAGAAGAACCTACAAAAGAAGAAACGTTTTTAATATTGCAGGGTTTGAGAGATAAATACGAAGCCCATCATAAGGTCAAGATTACCGATGAGTCACTGAAAGCTGCCGTTGAACTGTCCGACAGATATATAACAGACAGATTTTTACCGGATAAAGCAATCGACCTTATAGACGAAGCTGCATCTAAGGTTAGGATAATGACCTTTACAGCACCTCCCGATGTGAAAAAACTTGAGGAAGAGATTGAATCCTTAAGTAAGGAAAAGGCCGAGGCCATAAATTCTCAGAATTTTGAAAAGGCAGCGGAAATAAGAGATAAAGAACAAGAATTAAAAAAAGAACTGGAAAACGTAAAGAAAGAATGGAATGAAAAGTCCGTTCGTAAAGACCCTATAGTGGATGAGGAAGAAATAGCGTTGATAACCGCAGATTGGACGGGGAT
This sequence comes from uncultured Clostridiaceae bacterium, assembly GCA_964462065.1. Taxonomy (GTDB): domain Bacteria; phylum Bacillota; class Clostridia; order Lutisporales; family Lutisporaceae; genus JAAYKT01. The sequence goes on from CAYXAT010000055.1 coordinate 6,141, forward strand.
ACCTGTTACAAGACTTGCGGAGGAGGAATCTAAAAGGCTATTAAACCTTGAAGATATTCTGCATAATAGGGTGATAGGCCAGGATGAGGCTGTGAATGCCGTGTCAAAAGCTATAAAAAGAGCACGGGTTGGGCTGAAAGATCCAAAAAGACCGGTTGGTTCCTTTATATTTTTAGGACCCACCGGCGTAGGAAAAACAGAATTATCCAGGGCATTAGCAGAAGTATTATTTGATGATGAAAACTCCATGATAAGAATAGACATGTCGGAATATATGGAAAAGCATACAGTTTCAAAGCTTATAGGCTCCCCGCCGGGATATGTGGGTTACGATGAGGGAGGGCAGCTGACAGAACAAGTAAGGCGAAGACCATACTCCGTAATATTGTTTGATGAAATAGAGAAAGCCCATCCGGATGTGTTCAATATATTGCTGCAGATTCTAGAGGACGGAAGGCTTACGGATAGCAAAGGAAGAACTGTAGATTTTAAAAACTCCGTAGTGATTATGACATCCAATGTAGGAGCAAGTACTATAAAAAAACAAAAAGTTATGGGATTTACCGTTATAGGCGATGAAAAAGAAAAAGCATATGAGAAGATGAAAGAAAACCTTTTGGATGAATTAAAAAAATCTTTCAGGCCGGAGTTTCTAAACAGAATAGATGATGTTATAGTATTTCATGAACTTGATAAAGAACATTTAAAAGGTATAGTAAGCTTAATGTTAAAGGACTTGGTAAAAAGAATAGGTGAATTGGAGATAGAAATAGAAGTAACGGATAAGATGAAAGATTATATCATTGACAAAGGCTTTGATCCCGAGTACGGGGCCAGACCCTTGCGAAGGGCCATACAAAAAATGCTGGAGGATAAGCTGTCTGAAGAAATGCTGGCAGGCAATGTAAAGGCCGGAGATAAAATTCTCATAGATTCAGACGGGGAAAAGCTTATTTTTAAATAATATGATATAGCGGCGGGCGGGTTACTTCGCCCGCTTAAATAATAAATATAAGGGGGCAAAATCTTGGCTAAATTGAAGTCTAAATATGTATGCATGGAATGCGGCTATGAAACGCCCAAATGGATGGGAAAATGTCCGGAATGCAACAAATGGAATACGTTAGTGGAAGAGGTTACTGAAAAAGTCGTATCTTCCGGCATCCCGAAATCCCCTTTATCAAGACCTGAAAAAATACAGGATATTACCGTTGAAGACGATTTCAGGACAAATACCGGAATAGGCGAATTGGACAGGGTATTGGGAGGCGGTATTGTCAGTGGTTCTATGATATTGGTTGGAGGCGACCCGGGGATAGGGAAATCTACTTTACTGTTACAGATTTCAAACAATATAGGCAATAAGGGTTTAAATGTACTATATGTATCCGGTGAGGAATCCGTTAAACAAATAAAAGTCAGGGCAAAAAGAATGGGAATAACATCTGATAATATATATTTGCTTTCTGAAAATAATATGGAATACATAGAAAAGACAGCAATGGAAGTGAACCCGGATGTACTGATAATCGACTCCATCCAAACCGTTTATAACCCGGCTATACTTTCCGCTCCCGGCAGCGTCAGCCAAGTAAGAGATTCAACCGGCATATTAATGCGTTTGGCCAAAGGCGAAAACATTACCGTATTTATCGCCGGGCATGTCACAAAATCCGGTTCTTTGGCAGGTCCAAGAGTCCTTGAGCATATGGTTGATACAGTTTTATACTTTGAAGGCGATACTCATATGTCATACAGAATACTAAGGGGAGTTAAGAATCGATTCGGTTCCACAAATGAAATAGGCATATTTGAAATGGGGGATGAGGGACTTATAGAAGTATTGAATCCCTCCAAGATGTTCTTATCGGGAAGAATGCACAATGCATCGGGTTCTTCTGTTATTGCCTCAATGGAAGGCACAAGACCAATGTTAGTTGAGGTACAAGCCCTCCTCAGTTATACCAATTTTGGCGTACCACGCAGAATGGCTACCGGGGTAGATTACAATAGGGTGGTGCTCCTAATGGCCGTGTTGGAAAAGAGAATTGGGCTGCAACTTCAAAATTACGATTCTTACGTTAATGTGGTGGGAGGAATAAAGCTCAACGAACCTGCAGCGGATTTAGGTATAATTGCCGCAATAGCATCTAATTATAAAGATGAAGAAATAGACAGCGGATTAGTTATTATCGGAGAAGCAGGCTTGGCAGGAGAGGTCAGAGCTGTCAACCATGTGGATAAAAGAATAAATGAAGCATACAAATTAGGATTCACAAAATGCATAATACCTTTCAATAATTTAAAAAACTTAAAAAATACAGTACCTATAAAAGTTTCCGGTGTGAAGAGCGTTAAAGACATGTTTAAGGAAGTTTTCGGAAGTTAATTAATGTGAAAATCCCCCGTCTGCTCTTGAAGCAGCGGAGGATTTATTTTACATTTGTTTAAAACATATTATATATTCCTAAAGTATTTAACTTTTCAATCTCTTTTGTAAGTACATCATGAAGACTTATATCCAAAACATTACAAAGAGAAGTAATATAAAATAAAGTATTACCGATTTCCTTTTCGATTACATCTTTACAATTATCACACAATTCACCCTCGATATGTGTGTTCATACATTCTTTCAGGTCTTTTATGGTGCCATTGTAAGGAATGCATTGTTTTGTTGCATTGACTCTGATACAGCCACAAGTGGTAACAGATTTAGATACAGCCCTGTTAATCCTTGTTTGGGCCTCAGCTACCTTGCTCAAAATATCAAGAATACTTTTATGTCTTATTAATAATTCCGAAACATTTTTTTGAAAATCGTCACATTTTATATTATTCACTAAGTATCACTCCTAAGCTCTTGTATACATAAAATGTACTATAATTCAATTATAGATTTAGGGCAATTAGTTGTCAATGAAAAAAAGCAAATGACAAGCCGTAATATTAAAACCATAATTCGATCTTTTTCTTAAATATTAATAATATGCTGATTTCAGTTTTATTAAAATTCATTCTAAAAGATAGGAAGGACAGTTCTTTCAATTCGATAAGGCAATAAAATATTTATTGGCGATATGTATATTTTGATATATGGAGGTAAGATATGTTTCATGTGGGGGAAAAAGTGGTCTATCCAATGCATGGAGCGGGTGTAATTGATTCTATCGAGGATATGGATGTATTCGGAGATATTAAAAAATGCTATATAATAAAGATGCTGATAGGTGATATAAAGGTTATTATACCTATCAATGATATAGATTCAATAGGCATAAGGTTAATATCATATCATGATTATGAGCAGGTTATAAATATTCTGAAAGGACCCTGCGTTAAGATGGATGAAAAATGGAACGTTCGATACAGAGAAAATGAGCAAAAAATTAAAGAAGGTGATATCTGTAATTTGGCAAAGGTGGTTAATTATTTGGCTAATATGGATAAAAGAAATAAACTTTCCACATGGGAAAAAAGGATGTATTGCTGTGCTTGCGAAATATTAATCAGTGAATTGTCTTTGATAAAAAACTTAAGCATGGAAGACATGAAAATACTTGTAGACGAAGCGCTGAATCTTTGTTAATATTAAAACTTGGGGTTTTTAAATATATGTTATTCTGTTATAATAATCATGTGTTTCTATGGGTTTAAAAATACCGGCATTGGATATACTTGTAGAAGGAGGTGAATAATAGTGTTAAGAAAAATACTGAGATGCTTTTTAACACTTTTTGGGATAGTACTTGGTTCGGAAGCAATTTTTTTGTTAATAAAATATTTTAAAATCGACTTACTTTTAGGATATGAATTGACGGGATTTAAGCACATTTTAGTGATTACATTGTTTGGCATTATCGGTGGAATTATATTTTATTTATTATCACCAAGAATAATAACTAAGGGTAAGCAAGCGGCTATTCATATTGAAAAAATGCTGCAAAGAATACCTACCATTGAAATAATCCTAAGCGCCATAGGCCTTATTATGGGTCTGGTTATTGCAAGCTTGTTAAGCGGGCCTTTAAAGCTTATTCCATATTCCTGGTTAGCAACAGCTATTTCTGTTTTGCTCTATATACTGCTGGGCTACTTAGGTATAAGTATAGCGTCTAAAAAAAGGGAAGATCTTTTTAACCTTTTTTCTTTTCTGAAAAGGATTGGATTAAAGGATAAAGATAAGGTCAAGGGAGAACACAAAGTGCAGCCTAAAGTGCTGGACACAAGCGTAATAATAGATGGAAGGATAGCGGATATCGTCAAAACCGGTTTTGTTGAGGGGCCTCTTATTATACCTACTTTTGTTTTAGAGGAATTAAGGCATATAGCAGATTCTTCCGATGGTTTGAAGAGAAATAGGGGCAGAAGGGGCCTGGATATACTTAATAAAATACAAAATGATATGGATATTCCTGTGGAGATAATAGAAAAGGATTTTGATGATGTAAGCGAAGTTGACACAAAACTTTTAAAAGTGGCACAATTACTGGATGGTAAAGTCGTAACCAATGATTATAATTTAAATAAAGTTGCCGAGTTTCAAAGGGTGCCCGTACTAAACATCAATGAATTAGCAAACGCGGTAAAACCTGTTGTTTTACCCGGTGAAGAGATGATTGTTACTGTAATAAAAGACGGTAAAGAATCCGGCCAGGGAATTGCATATCTGGATGATGGTACTATGATAGTAGTAGAAAACGGAAGAAAATATATAGGAGATACAATCACCGTTGTGGTGACATCAGTACTCCAGACCGCAGCGGGCAGAATGATTTTTGCAAAATTGAAATCCGCAGCGGATAAGGTTTCTTAAATTATGGAGGAAATATGAATACGGCAATTATATTAGCTGCCGGAAAAGGTAACAGGATGAAATCCGGCATTAATAAACAATATATAAACCTCAAGGGTAGACCCATA
>CAYXAT010000056.1:0-10924 GCA_964462065.1 uncultured Clostridiaceae bacterium
GATAATTAATTGTCTCCATATACTTCCACTTAACATGTTGATATTCTTATCCATAAGATTGCTTAACCTCTTTATCCCGATTTCAATACTTTATCCTAATCTTTTTATAACTTTACTCGAAATTTATATATAATATTTACTATAAGAAGATAGGATAGCAGAAGAGAATAAAACCTGATATCTAGTAAAACTGAACTTCCTTTTCTACTCGTAGTTATGGATAGGTAATACTGATTTAAATCGTTGCATTTATTCCACGATCCACCTGACATAGAATTCATATATTCTCTGGGCTCCCTCACATAGTGCGAAATCCTTTGATTTAATGCCCTTCAATTAAGATTGTTTTTAAAATACTACCCCATATCAAGTGGCTTTCGCGGCATAAACGCTAGTTCCTCACCATTGCTGGAACATTGGTCCTTTCGTTACCGGATTAGTGGCTCCATTGCATCGTAATATCCATCAATTTTATTTTTTTTTAATAGTAAACATCATACCTTTTTATATTATAAATAAATATTTAGAATGAAAAACACTTAGTTATATAGTATTGATATATGCATTTTTAAAATCCACTTTCTTAATAACATTTAAAATTCTTATCGGTATGATATATGCAAATACTTACATGGTTTAAATACTTACGTCTTGTCTTTTAGTTTCAATCCATTGAAAAGCAGCAACCACAGCAAAACAGCAAAGACCTATTATATTAACAGTATAATTATTAGGAAACATAGCTACTGCACTAACACTACAAAGTATTGTCTCTAATATATTGAGACGAGTTTTGTAAAACCGATTTATTGCCATACTACCAAAATATATGCATAAACACATTGTAAAAGTTGACCAAAGAATCTGGGGTAAACTTCCATACATTAAGATAGATGGGTTGGTTGCAAAATAAAAAGGTACTACTAAACCTGTTAAAGCTAAAAGAAAGGAGGTCCAACCAGTTTTATTCATATCAGAATTAGCGATACCGGCTGCTGTATAAGCTGCAAGACATACAGGCGGTGTAACAACTGAAATCACTGCGAAATACATTACAAACAAATGAGCTTGTATTGGTAAAAGCCCAAACCGAATAAGTGAAGGAACAATTAGGCCAGCCTGAATGATGTATGCCGGTGTCGTAGGTAGTCCCATACCAAGAAAAAGACCGGTAAGTGCAACAATAATCAAAACTATTGAAGTAGAAGAGGATAGCGACATGATAAGCATGCTAAATTTGACAGCAATACCGCTTAGACTAATCAAACCTATCACCATTCCCGCGCAACAACAAGTCATAGCGAGATTCGCCGTCATCATTACACCTTCTTCCAAACTCAAAATTATGTCCTTAAAACCCATTGCTTTACCAGGGTTAAACCAACTAAGAAAAATGCAGAGAATCATCGAAACTGTAGCAGAAAATACAGGGGTAAATCCTTTAGCTAATAGTATTATAAGTACAATAAGAGGCGAAAATAAATACCCCTTTTTATGTAGAAAGATCGTTAAGCTCTTCAAGCTAAACTTACCCTCGCCCTTGATGTTTTTCTTAGCAGCATATAAATCAATCATAATAAAAACACCATAAAAGTATAATAATGCTGGTATAAGTGCATGCTTTATAATCTGAATATAAGGAATACCTATAAATTCTGCCATAATAAAAGCTGCAGCCCCCATAACTGGTGGCATAATTTGACCTCCTGCCGATGCTGCAGCCTCAACAGCGCCGGCAAAGTGTGGCGCAAAACCTGATTTCTTCATCATAGGAATAGTAAAGGATCCAGTAACAGCTACATTACCAACAGCGCTACCTGATACTGTGCCAAATAAAGCACTTGATACGACAGCGACTTTACCTGGACCACCTCGTGCCCAACCAACGGTTTTACGTGCTAATTCTATAAACGCATCACCAATTCCCGAACGATCAAGGAAACTACCAAATAACATAAATAAAATGATATATGTTGCAGAAACGTTCAATGGATCTCCAAAGATTGAATCGGTTGTAAGGAAAAGACATTCCATAACACGATTAAAAGTGAACCCTTTATGTCGCAAGCCTATAGGTAAATATGCCCCGAACAATGCATAAAACATAAAAAGAGTAGCAATACTTGGTAGAATCATTCCTGTTGTACGGCGACAGCCTTCAAACACTAGTAAAACAAGAGCTAGTCCTAATACAGCTTGATAAGTAGATACTTTAGCAACATAAGATAAACGTGTTGTTAGATACTGATAGTTACTACAAATATAGTAATATATCCACCAGGTAGAACCAATTAAAATAAAATCAATTATGTAAACTTTCTTTTTTTCTAAACCTCTTTTTATCGGTTTGAGTAAAAAAATAAGTGTTAAAGCTATAGCAAGATGTGTTGCACGATGAATAAGAGTTGGAACTAATGGTAAAAAAACTACAATAATATGATATAAGCCAGCCAATGCCGCAAATATTGTTATGATCTTTGCCACTTTTTTTAAATTCAATTTATATCCTCCTTATCTTATGACAGGGAAGAAGGGGGCCGATCCCTTCAACCACAATCATAGTTGTTATAATATTAACTTTATTTCATTACTCCTATTTCTTTATAATACTTAATCGCCCCTGGATGCATTGGGGTATCCGAAATAGTAGCTAGTTGCTCAATAGTTATTCCTTTCAAACCAGCAATAGTATCACCAAGCTTACTGCGATTCTCACAAATTGCTTTGACAATATCATAAACTATATCTTCATCCAAATCAGCACTGACTACAAAAGTATTCATTGGACCTGGTGAATGAATATCACGATCGATATCTTTATATGTCCCAGCTGGTATAATACAGGGGCTATACCCAGGAAAGGTTTCGCAGAACTTAGCTATATCTTCTTCAGAAAAGTCCATTAAATCAGGTTTTTGCGCTGTGCCTAAATCAGTTACATAGCTAATGGGGGGGGTATTAGCTATAAACAAAGCATCAGCCTGCCTATTCTTAAGTAAATTAATGCCATCTGCACCAGTGACATAGTGTGCTTGTCTAAAATCATCAAAAGTCATACCGTATAATTGAAGTAATTCAGAGCAAGCCTTATATCCGGCACTACCGGGATTTAGTGGAACTACTGATTTCCCTTTAAGATCTTGCATGCTAGTAACACCTGCATCTTTACGCAATATAACATGAATTGGCATTGGAGTAAACGTAAATATCTGCATAACCTTATCACAGGGCTCAGTGTATGGCTCTTTACCGGCAAGTGCATCAGCACTAGCAGCGGTCTGACATATACCTGCTAATAATTCGCCAGATTGTATGCCTTCGGGTGTAGCAGCGCTACCAGTAGGTTTAGGGGTTATAGTAATGTAATCATATTCCGTCATAATTATCTCACTCATAGCGGTTACCAGACTATAGAAAATAGCATTAGGATTACCAGCTGCCGCCGCAATATCAATATGGTCTTTCGCAACAACAGAAGAGCCTGAAGACTCGGTTACCTCTTTATTGTTACTGCATGCACATATGCCAATACCTATGGTGATAATCAACAAAACTGATAAACTCTTTTTAAAAACCTGTGTTCTCTTTAACATATATATTCCTCCTCTTAAACATACATATTAATATGTATTTATTTTTAACCTTGCAAGTATTCTCCTATTAAGCCAACTAAATACTATGTCAATAAAACTTGTATATAAATTTTTGCTAGCAAGTGTTCAACTGTTTTTTATTACTCATATCCATATCTCTGTTATACCATCATTATTCATAACAGTATTAAGGCAATGACCACATGCAAAATTTATTTAATGATATTTGCATTTAAAGCTAAACCTACAAATGCAAGAAACTTTAGTTATTAATATATTCTTTAAATTTTCCATCCAACAAACATTATTGCTATTGATATAAACCCTTACTTCCAAAATACATTGATATATACTAATATGTCTTATTGCTTTTTAAAAACTACAAAATTACTTTTAGGGCTAACACGCATTAATTCATAAGTTTCTCCGGCTTCTAGATGGGGTACATCAATTCGTAGGTCCCTAGATTTTACTTCCCTTTCGAACCATTCCACATAATCGGCCTGTGTGTCAGGATCAAAATGGATTGGAATAGCAGTAGATAGATTCATCCAAACACTAGCAAATGCTGCTTCCATGGGATTCATCTCGGTACTGGCACCTGGAAACATCCCAATTGGCATAAGACCAATATCAGGCTTATAAATCTCACCAAACATTTTAAACTGAGGATGTAAAGCGGTATCTCCCGCATGATATATTTTCAATCCATTATCAAGGGTAATTATATAAGATAATGGAATTCCTTGTATAAACTTTCCATCATATCGTGTTGTAGAAAGATGTTGTGCATATAGTGGCTTTATGCTAATTCCCAGTAATGTCCGTTCACCTCCTGGAACACATTTCTTTGTCCTTATTTCATCTACGCCCTGATCAATAGCCCTGGTTATACAATCAACAGGACCAATGAGCATAGCTCCGGTATTCTTTGCTAATTGAACTGCATCACCAAAATGGTCCTTGGCGCCATGTGTAACAATTATTAAATCGGCGGCTATATCTGCAAGATTGTATGAGCCTAGTGGGTTGCCAATAAAGTATGGATCAATGACAATATTTTTGCCGTGAGTATTGATCTGGACAGCAGAAATACCATACCAAGTCAGTTTAGGCATATTACTACCTCCCTATATAAAATATTTAAACTTAACGTTACGGAAATCCAGACTTGTATCTTTTTTATTGAAAGATACTTTTATCCTTTTCATGCAAAAAGTCCATATTAAGTATAGCTTTATTTATTACTCAATTAAAATTTTAAACTAATCTCTGTTAACAATAACTTGGGCTGGATTAATTGCTCCATATTTTCCTTTATGACCCGTTATCTCTACAGCTTCGGGTAACCTTTCAATACCTTCAAGTATGTGAGTGATACCAGTGCGTATATCAATTTGTTTCGTAAGAATTTTGCTCACACCATAATAAAAATGCGTATCCGTTGCGCCAAGGTGACCAATATATCGAATGCCCATTTTACGTAGGGTCTTTAATTCAAATGGGACTTCATGCCCTGGCATAACGTGAGCAAGTTGCATTATAGTGCCTCCCTTGCGGCAAAGTTCAAACGCTTGCCCAAGTGTTTTACCGCCAGCAAGACCTTGAGCAGGATTTCCTCCAGCACATTCAAAAGTCACATCCGCCCCCATACCATTGGTTTCTTGTTTTACAACATCGACAATATCTTCTTCCTTTGCGTCTACGACAACATCAAATCCCATATCACGTGCCCATGCAAGGTTGGTGTCATTAATATCACTACAAATAATTTTGCCAGCTCCATTAATTCGGGTTAATTGTGCAGCATTCCCACCTAGAACCCCAATACCGAGAATACAAATAGTATCACCTAGCTTAATTCCTGCATTATCAACTGTCGCAATAACAGACGATAATGGTTGTAAGCACGCTGCTTCATGCGGTGACATGTTATCCGGTACTTTACGTACTATGGATTCCGGAACTGCAACATATTCCGCAAAACAACCTGGATAATCAATGCCAACCCACTGAAAATTTTGACAATCACCACTTCTTCCTTCACGACAGGGCCCGCATAAACCGCAGGGTCCACGAACTGTTCGTAAAGAAACAAGATCACCGACTTTAAGCTTTTTGACATGTTTTCCAGTATCAACCACACGACCGCTAAACTCATGCCCAAACATTTGAGATGGTCCATTTTCCTTTAGCCTAGCTTTTACCTTTTCCAATCCCTCTACTCCGAACCCATTGATACGCATTACCTCAGTTACACTTGGCTGAAAAACACTTAACTTTACTAAAACCCAACCATCACGTACAATAGGCATAGGCACATCTTCCAAACGTAAATCGTTGAAATCATACAATTTCCAAGCCTTCATAATAAATCCTTCTTTCTGAAATTATTTTTTGTCAAATCATAGAACATTTATTTTAATAGACGATACTTTTTAATGCCTATATAACCCATAGGAATTTTTTTACCCACTTCACTAACATAGATATTACCCTCTGAATCAACACATATTCCATGTGCAGTGTGATATCCAGTTTCACCAATATTATTATTGTTATCCTGATTTCCATTGAGTCGTGTAATAATATTCCCTTTTAAATCTAATATTGTTACACGAGAAGGAGAGCCATCAAATAAAGTACTATGCTTACACTCTGCAACATACATAATGCCATCTCGAATAAAGCAATCTGCGGGGCGAATCAAATCTGTCCATTCACCTATATATTTACCTTCGAGTGTAAAAAGCTGAATTCTATTATTCTGGCGATCGCATACATAAAGAGTTTTATTGGAATCAATCGCTAAACCATGTGGAAGATTAAAGCTTCCGGGTTCTTTACCTGGTTGCCCCCAGCTGAATTTTAGACATCCTTCTGGCGAAAAACAGTGAACTCTGGCATTCCCATAACCGTCAGTTACATACATATCACCATTTGGTGCAACAACAATGTTAGTAGGTCGGTTAAATGGACCGGCCCCACGTTGAATTGTTTTCCAATCTCTATTTATGCAACCGGTATCAGATGGATGGTTCTTTTCACCTAATTGCATAATAAGTTCACGTTTTTTATTGAATTTGTAAGCACAATGCCCCTCATCATCAACACAATAAATATCATTGTTGGCACAAATATGCACCCCATGTGCCCGAATAAATATCTTCTCTCCCCAACTTTCAATAGGCTCACCATTTTTAGTAAAAACAGCAATCGGAGGCAAACCCCTTGAAAGTATGTATACACGATCTTCATTATCAACAGAAACACCTGGCACTGTGGAAACATCCCAGTTCGGATCAAAATTCCCCCAATTTTCAACTAATTCATAGCAATACTTTCTTTCTCCATATTTCATTTAATCACTCCCAAACGTAGTTAAGATTTTGTAGCAATATGTGATGTCGCTAAATAAATGTAGAAAATATGATAAATATATAGTATAATAATATGAATATATCATGAACAAAACACTGCATCAATTGCAAAATATTCAATATACTATATGAAGCATTCGAAAAATTCGTATAATACAATGTAAAGTTAAGCGTACTATCCAAGATTGAAACAAGCATAATGAGTCAGATTTATTCCTTAAGAGAATGCCATCTACTTTCACGAATGACACCAAGCAATAATAGTAGTCCCACGAAACTTTAAAAGTAACATTAGCGAAAGAATATCCTTTCATCAAGATAATATAATGGATACTTTTTGTATTAGCATAAATAAAAAGATAAAAGCAAAAAACTGATAACCCACAAAAACCGAATGAGCTATAACTGTATCCTACCTATAGAATTAATAACGTAATTAGAGAACGTTACAAGGAACAGGTTAAAGCTGAGTAAATATACTTTGCTTTCAGACATTGTAATTATAGATACCACAAGGAAAACCTTTTAAAAAAGAGATAGGAGGAAGGTTACTTGAATATTGAACATCTTTTATACTTTAAAACGCTTGCTTCAATTCAGCATTATGCAAAGTCTGCAGAGGAACTACATATTTCAGCTTCTACACTTAGTTATGCTATTAAATCACTTGAACAATCAATCGGATTTAAGTTATTTTCAAAGCAAGGACGGAATATTTGCCTTTCTTACGAAGGTAGTATATTTTTGGACTATGTTGACCGTGCAATTTGTGAAATTAATGAGGGAATTAATAGGGTTAAAGATGAAAACATTGGAGAAACACATACAATCCGATTGTCAGCGTATCGTTTATTAATGACAAATCATATTGTTCAGCGATATAAACGTGCTACTGGTGATAATGATACTTTTTTTATTTTTAATCATCAAAACACGAAAAGTATTATCAATAGCTTAAAAAAAAATGAAATTGATATTGGTATATGCTCATCATGGACTCCTGATCCCGAATTAGCTTTTTTTCCATTGGTCAAACAATACCTGGTAGCTATAGTACCTATAAACCACAAACTAGCAAAGTATAATGAAGTTAGTCTTGAAAAAATCTGCCATTATCCCGTCATCATACCATTCGATAGTGATGATCTCCATTTGTCAATTCTAAATCTATTCGAACAAATCCAAGCTGTACCTGTTATAGCTAGTAAAGCGCGTTCATGCACTGCTGCAACTAATCTTGCCGCTAATAATGCGGGCATAGGTATTGTACTGCATAACCCTACATATACTTCTAAAATTAAAGAAGTACAGATTGTATATCCTCAAAGTAACAATTTTCTATATCTAACTTACTTGAAGAAACGTCGCCAATCATTTATAGTTTCTGCCTTTTTGGAGTACCTTTTTTGTACTTATGAAACCAATAAAATTGAAAACTTCTAGAAAACCTGTATTTTTCAACCGAAAACATTTAGAGCAATACAAACAAAACCGACATCTTTATATACGGCACTTGCATTTAACGAAACATTGATTCGGGAACATCCTGACATTAAGTTGGAGCATCCGGTAAACTTTCCGATTAGTCTCGTTGTAGAATAATATCCTTATTCAAATAATAAAAATAATATCTTTGTGATAATGTTATTCATCTTCCAAGTGTCTAATTTACTTGGCACTTACTACTCCCATGTATATTTTAGAACCAAGCTCTATTATGTTAAATTGGGATAATTTTTTCCATAATAGCGTAATCATCAAATACAAATACACCCATAAATTTTTTAGCAAAGCCCATTTTCTACAATATAATTTAATTCGTTATATTGCTTATGTATCAGCCGCTTGAATTCTGCATCAGATAGGTAAGCGTCAAATAAAACGGGACATATAAATTAAGATATGCCCCATATCCATCCGTATGAATAAAACCACTGAATCCTTCTAATAATTCTCTGGGACGGATATATTTTCTGTCAGGCTGATAGTCATAAAGTATGATATGGTTTCTGCTTCTCCGCTGATTCTATAAACCCACATATAACTTTTTGACAGTACTGCCTTCCCCGGTTCCTTTAATAACTGCACTGTGGTTTCATCTATATACAAAACATTGTGTTCAAGGAGCTTAGTCTTCATTTTCTCATATAACAGCACAAGCCAGTTATTGCTTGCCTTTAATAGCCAGTTGGACATGGTTTGTCTTGAAAGAAGGATCCCGTTTTGTTTCCATTCCTGTTCCTACCTGTACAGTGATGTTACAAACTTCTGCACTGCAATATGTGCTATTGTCTCCGGTGAAGTAAACCTTCCTTTTATTACAGGTTCCGGCATGTCTTCTTTTAGGACAGACATATGGTCACAGATAGGATAATTCCATTATATTAAAATTCATAGTAACATTTTCACCCATGTCAGGTCAGTGTAGGCGACCCCATTCCAAGCCAAGCGTTTGAAATATAACCAAAATCCTTCACCATCCCATTTTGGGATCTTTATCCTATTTCGATTGCGATTACAGAACACAAATAAAGCTTCCATAAGGGGATTGTGTATTACGTTTTTTTAGTGCACCTAAACCGGTTAAATTGCGCATAGCTTCCGCTTAAATTGAGCAGTGATTCCTCTTAAATTAAGCATGCTTTCCGCACAGATTGAATATTGACAACTGAATATAATTAAAGGTATCATAAAATTGCTTTTACTTGTACGGAGGATAGTGCAACGTTGGAGAACGATACGAGCGCCATACAAGGTTTGGTAAGGAGAGTGATACCGCAGTGGGTATTGCTCTTTTTTATTGATTTAAAAATAAGAATCACTCTCCTTAGAAAATATAAAGCGTTAAACTCCTGGGTTAGGGACAGAGTCCCTATGCGAAGCCATGTTTTCAATCCCCTTTTTTTTACGCATAGAGTCTTTACCACCAATAATAATGGTATAAGAATCATGGACAATACGATCGCAGATAGCATCGGCTAATGTTGATTCACCAATTTTATGATACCATCCGGCAACCTCAAACTGTGAGCAGAATATTGTTGAAGCTTTTTTGTATCTTGATTCAATAATCTCAAGCAGGTCTCTGGCTTCACTTTCCTTCAAGGGAAATAGCAGCCATTCGTCAAGGATCAATAACTTAACCTGTTTATACTGCTTAATAACCTTGCGATAAGTACCATCGCCTCTTGATATTGCAAGTTCAGCAAGAAGTTCAGGAAGTCTAACATATTTTACAGTATAGAAGCTTCTGCATGCTGCCATGCCAGGAGCTGTTGAAAGATAAGTTTTGCCACTTCCTGTTGCCCCAAGAATTATGATGTTATGATATTCTTCTAAGTAGTTGCAGGAAGACAGTCTTGTAAGCTGTATCTTATCAAGGTTTCTATCAGAATGATATTCAATATTTTCCATACAAGCATCATTGAACGGATATTCGGCTTTTTTAATAAGACGTAACAGACGATTATTTTTCCGGGAACACCACTCGGCGTCAATGAGTAGTCCAAATCTTTCTTCGAATGACATGTTGTTGAAGTTATTGTCCTTCAATTGATCATGAAAGGAATTTGCCATAACACTTAATTTCATTTCGTGAAGTTTGTTAGTTGTAGTACCATTAAGCATCAGTCATCACTCCTTTTATAATATTCAGCGCCACGTGTAAAGCCAAAATGTTCAGTATCAGAGAATTGTTCTGTTGTAGCATTGCTTTCACTTATTTTATCTTGACCTGTCTGCAATAGTATATGAATATTTTTATACTCCGGAGTTAAAGTATATGCCAAAACTTTTGTACAGGCAGCTTCAAGGCGTTCTACAGAATATTTATCTGCAAGCTTTAAAAGTGCCATACATGACTTGTAACCTTGCTGTTCAACCTTGTATCTGTTTAGAAAGAATCGAATGATAAATGTAGTATTTTCACCGATTTTTTCAGCCCATTTGATA